>JAAZNR010000467.1 GCA_012798155.1 Thermogutta sp.
CAGGCTGCCGGGCTTGATACTCGTCGCCTTGCGTTTCAGGTAGGCTTCCACAGCCTCGCTGAGGGCTACCGCGGGCTTACCGTCAATCAACCCGTACCGTATCAGCTTGGCCCGCAGCCCCTGGCCGATGCTTTCCAGCCAGACGTGCGTTTCCGCCCGCACGGGTTGCCCTATGCGCCGGGCCTCCAGCAGGCCCTCGACGTGGCCGCGGATGCTTTCCGCCGCCTTGCGGTTGAGCTTGCCCAAGCGAAGCGTCTTCCGCTTTCCGTCGTGGCCGACGAATTGGAGCCGGCGTTCGCCGCCGGGTCTATTGATTAGGCTCGCCATGACGCCGCCCTCCAGAGACCGCCCCCGCAAGAAGAAGCACGGGGTGAGAGAGCCGGGGGTAGCGTCGGCATTCGGTTGCGCACCCTCCCACCCCGTGAGAAACAGCCGCCCATCGGCCGACGATTCTATGCCGCGTCGTCGCGACGTGTCAACGCTCGCCCACGTTCGCCGCCTTCGCAGCCGCCTCGTCAAGCATCCGGTTGAAGTCGTCGAGTGAGGCTGCGTCGTCCATCCTCGGCGGGTTACTCTCAATCAGACCAGTCCCCGCGTCGGGAGTTTGGCGTTGGCGTTGACCGCTAACACCCTTAACGCCAACACCAAAACCCTCTGATTTCGGCGCTTTGTTGGGTTTTAGTGCTGCGGAGAATGCGCTCAACACGGACTCGTAGCTGCCCGCGCCCGCTCTCACGCAGGGTGCAGTCCACCGTCACTGGGTTCCGCCCGGTCACCACCAGCTCCCGCGCGATGCCGCGCAGGGGCTCGTCGCCCAGGACCTTCACCGTGCTGTCATTGGTCTCGAGCGCATCATAGCAGGCGAGCTTTTCCTCGGCGGCCTCCTCGAACTGCGGGTCGATCTTCGGCCGCTCGGCCTCATCGAGCGCAAGCTTTGCGAGCCGGCTCTTGTAATAAATGGGCACCGTCGCGCCATCTTCGGCGGTGCGCTGAATCTCGTGGATGCTGATGTAGTCGCCGAAGACCGCACGGGCGTCGGCATCAGCAAGCTCAATGGGCGTGCCGGTGAAGCCGATGAACGAGACCTGGGCAGTCCCGCCGGCCGCGGCGTCACTCGAGGCGAACGGTCGCACCGAGTTCCAGCTCTTGGAGGATTTGCCGCAACTCGCGCTCGAGGGCCGGGACCGTCTCGGCCGGGACCGTTACTGAGAAGTTGACGCCGATCCGGAGGTCCTCGCCCATGCTGCGAAGCTTTGGGACGATCTTCGTCCCCAGTCGGTTCCACAGCTCGGGCCGAATGTCACCGACGAGCCTGATGGTCCTTGTCTGCAGGCCCGGCAATGGCTGCGGGCCAGGCTCGGGTTCGGGAGCGGGCCCCGTGGGCACCGGGGAAGACGGTTGCGGTGCCGGACAGGGAGTGGGCGATCCAACGACTTTAAGCCCCTGCGCCTTGGCCTTGGTCAGAAGGAAGACGTCCGGCTCAAAGGCGACCTCGTCCGAAGTGACCGGTTCCTGAAACCAGACCCGCTCGTAGTTTCCATCGGGCTTCCGGCCCGAAGCGAGTCCGAAATCGCCCTTCCCAACGAACTCGACGATCTTCCCCCGCAAGGTGGCATCGGGGTCGAGCAACCTTGTCAGGGAGCCGTCGAGAAAACTCTGCCGCAGGCCGGCGAGCGGCCACGCGCCGGACTCCCTCAGTGCCGGCGGCCAGTTCCGGTCGAGGTAGCCGGCGCCGACGGACTCGTTGAGCAGCGCATAGGATTTGAGGGCCGCGATGACCCGGCCGCACAGAGTCTCGCTGCTGCTGGAGTGTCCAGCCCCAAGGTCGATCGCCTTGAGCCCATCGGCCTCGTGGTTGTCGGCGATCACGGCATACCGATAGCCGCCCCAGACCTCGTCCCTGGCGGCCTCTTCCGCGTCTTTGACCTTTGACTGGAGCTCCGCCCGGTCGGCCCGGTCGTAGTCGGCTCCGAGCGTGCCGGCGGCTACGTCCTGGGCGACCCGCTGCCAGGCGAGCCACCATTCCACCTTCTCTCGCAGGTCCCTCCCCGGTTTCTTGAGGCACCACACGAGGGCCGCCGGGTAGAGGCGCGGGGACGTCCCGCGGCGCCGCATCCATTCGGCGATCCGGCTCCGCAGCGAACCGCTGCCCGTCCACTCGGCGTCAGGATCGCCGATCACGAGGGCAAGACGGGGCGTATCCGGAATCTCGGCGCCATCGCTCGGAAACGGTACGATGGGGATCGTCGCGCCCCGGCGGAACTCCTCCTGGACGACCTTCCGGATCGCCGGCTTCACCTCCGTCTCTTCGTCCAGGGAGGCTCGCCGGTCGTTCACCGCCTTTCGGATCGTGGCCTTGTGGTAGACCTTGAAGCCGTCGGAACCGACTCGCCGGATGTAATACGCCCTCGACTCCAAGGCGTAGGCAGCGCTGTCGACCGAGGTCGTGTCCACCTCCGGCTCGCCGAGGGCGAAGCGGAGCTCGGGGAGGTGGGCGAGCTTGTCCGTCTGACCGCCGGAGGACTCGAAGAGGATCGCCGTTCCGACTCGCCGGTGGATGTCCCGGAGGGGTCCTTTGGTGTCCGCGTCGAGCGCCCTGGCGTGGGACTGCTCCCCGGCGATGTCCGTATCGATGGCCGCCACGAGCCGGGACTCCCCAAGCTGGCCGAGGACGACGCTGCGGAACCCCGGATCGGAAAGGGGCGCGGAGCCGAGCGTGATGAGCGGCTCCCGGCGCGCTCTCGTGTAGCCCTCCCGATACGCCTGGGCGATCCACTGCGCGAGCATCGCGAGTGTCCCACGCGTCTGCTGGTACTGGGGGAGCGCCTGCCATTTGCGCTGGAAGACCGAGAGGGTGGCCGGATGGAACGGGTAGCAGGTCTCGAATCGGCGCTCGAGGAACTCCCGCGCCTTCGCCTCCGTCGCCGCCGTGTCCACAGCCGTCCACTCGGGCGGGAGTTGCGCCCGTCGCTCGAAGCACCAGCCGGCAAAGGCCTTCGCCACGTTCTTCCTGATGCGCTCGCTGCCCAGGTCCTCGAAGAGCCGCCGCCGGACGACCTCGCTGATCTCGGCCTCGTCGTTGACGATGAGGTCCTTGGCGACGCGGCGGACGACCTTCGTGATCCGCTCCTGCCACTGGAGGTCCCAGTCCGTCATCTCGACCTGGCTGCGGGGGAGGCTGATGACGGCGGCGCCATGGGTCGTCCCGGTCATCGCCACCGTCAGGTTCTGGATGAAGGCGTGGAACGGGTCGGCCATGCCGCGGTGGCGGTTCAGGAAGTTGAGGACCTCGTCGAAGAGGAGAAGGACCGGCGCGTTGGCCGCCCGAAACAGACGCCCGATCGCCTCGGTGCCTGGCGGCGTGGTCCTGGCAGACATCCCGAGGGCCTCCACGCCCTGCTCGCCCGCGAGCTGCCGGGCAAGATCGATCCAAGGCGTCTCCCTCCCCTCCTGCGGATCCCAGGCGTTGCCGACAAAGACGCCGACCCTGGCCTCGGGCACGGAGGAGAGGCCCGCTTCCCGGAGGAAATCGGCGGCTCCGGGGTACTCGGCCGCTCGCGCGCCGCCGGTGGTCAGGTGGTAGAGGGCGGTCAGCGTGTGCGTCTTGCCCCCGCCGAACTGGGTGATGAGGGTGAGGACGGGTGCCGTGTTGTCGGTCCGGCCCGCCAGGCGCCGCAGGACCATGCCGGCGTGGTCACGGAGGGCCCGGGTCCAACAGGTGCGGGAAAAGAACTGCGCCGGGTCGCGGTAGTCTTCGGGCGCGGTCTTCGCCACCACCTGCTCGAGGGCGATGGCGAATTCATCCGGATTGAAGGACCGTCCTTCGCGGACTTCCTTGCGCGGCGTCGCGACCTTGTACCAGCGTTCCATGATTTCGGTCCTTGCGCAACTCCCCTGTCCCTTCGGGACAGGGGTCGGGGGTGAGGGTTATGGTTTATGGTCTCTTGAGTTTATTGACCAGCTCGGCTGCACGACGCTCCAGCAGTTCGCGCATGCCGCTCACCTGTTCATCGACGGTCAATTCAACCAATCGCACGATGGGGCCGTGTGGGAGTCTGCGGACGAAGACGATTTCGCCGAAGTCCTTGTCCGCCGTCACCAGCGCGCGACCTTCCTGAAGGGCCACCGCCATGAGCCGCTCGTCGCCGGCCCTGGGGTCGATGGCCACGGCCGACAATACGTCGTGCCCCTGCCCCGAGAGAAAGGCTTCCAGCGACCGCGACGAGACGCAAACGTCCAGCAAGAACTTCATGTCGTCTTGGCCCTCGCGATCCGATCCTGGACCTGTTCGCCGGAGAGCGATCGGTGCGCGTAGGCCAGGCACGCCTGGATGTCGGCCGGCTCCAGAAACGGGTACTCCTGAAGCAGTCGCTCCGGTGTGTCCCCGGCAGCGAGCATCCCAAGCACGTGCTCCACGGCGATCCTCATGCCGCGAATGATCGGCTTGCCGCCGAAGATCCCCGGGTCCACCGTGATCCGCTCAAGCAATTCGTCTTCAGTCATGGATTCGTCCTCTTGGGGCATTTCGTGTCTTTCGTGTGCTTCGTGGTTCCTTATCGCGGCACGGCCAACAGCATGGCGTCCAAGAGCCGCTTTTCCTCGCTGCCCCTCGGGTACAGGGCCGAGAGTGCGTTGGCCAGACGCAAAAACTCCGGCCCGCGCTCCTGCTCCGCCTTCAGCAGCGCCCTCAGGGCATTGGCTCGACCGCCGGCCTGGAGCAGCATGGCCATGTGGACCCGGTCGAGGGTCGTGGCTTCTCGGCCGGTCTCCAGGGCCTCGTCCGGCAGGTTCACGCCGGCCTTGC
>JAAZNR010000468.1 GCA_012798155.1 Thermogutta sp.
CCGACATTGACGCCGCCGGGGTGGCGACTCCGTGCCATTTGCCATAACCCCCTTAGCGGTGACCACTTGGCGCAGTCCGGGACCTGCGAGTTCGGTTCCCACCAGTGATAGTAGGCCGTATAGAGCACGAAACCGTCGAACCATCGTGCCGTGCGACTGGGCCGCGAGGCCACCGGCTCCCCGTACCGCATGCACCCCTCTTTCGTCAACGTGCCGTCCGAACCGCCGCTTGGCGCACCCACGATCACCAGATCTTTATTGGTTTGGCTGAGCACGATCCCACCGTTCCCCGGCATATCGGGGTTGGGAAGCAGGCTCTCGGAAAAGGCGGCCGTGTTGCTGGTGCCGTCCAAGACGTCGGCGAAGGTGATCGGGTAATTCCGGTTGAAGAGGCCGTCTCCGTCAAAAACGGACGTGCCCGCGGCGGTGGGTGCCCCGCGTCCCCAACAGGCCATGTAGTTGGTAGCCCCGTAGCCCGGTTCGACGCGGCGGCGAACGTCGCTGGGGCAATAGAAAAAACCGATGTCGATGGCAAGCGGCGCGACGTTGTCGGGATGTACCCCCACCCCCGGGCCGTTGAACACGCCCGTGTGACCGTAAAGCGGTACGTCCAAGTTCAACGATTGGTAGGTGTTGTATTGCTCGACGTAGGGCGTGAGCATGGCCAACGGCCCCCAGCGATACTGCCAGGCCGGGATGCTTTCGTAGCCCGGGCAGACCTTCTGGGGTGACCCGACGGGAAACCCTTGGTTGACGTCATGGAAGTTGTGGAGCGCCAGGCAGATTTGCTTGAGATTGTTCAAGCACTGGGAGCGGCGGGCCGCCTCCCGTGCCATTTGCACGGCGGGCAAGAGCAGGGCGATGAGGATGCCGATGATCGCGATGACCACGAGCAACTCGACGAGTGTGAAACCCCGCCGAACGCGCGTCTTGTGCATCGGAAGTTCTCCCATCACAGAAGTGGTGTTACGATTACACCCAGAGTATTACCACGCATCCCGTGGTTGTCAAGGCGGCGGGGATCGCCCGCGGGCGAAAAGCCTACCGGCCGGGTCGGTACTCTGGATCGCTGCCCACGGTCGCTGCCCACAGCCTCGGCCGGCGTCGCGAATGAGCGCCCCGGCGATGCGGTCAGGTACCCACCGGAACGGCAAAAAATGATGTTCCGGCAAACGGGATTCGACTGCTAAACTGAAACGTCGGCGGGCTAGCCGGCAATGCGGCGCCGGACCCTCGGCAAAGCTGCGCGGGGCGATGCCGTCACAGGCCGTTGAGACGATGCCTCGCGGGCCGTTGAGAACCATCGCGGCTGCGGTACCGGGCGTCCCGGAAGTTTGGCTCCAGTGAAAGTCGTGTCGGAAGTTTGGCTCGCGTGAAAATCGTGTAGGAAGTTTGGCTCCTGCGAAGAAGGCCTCGGCATGCCCCGCAGTCAATTGGCATGCCCTGCGGTCAAATCGAAGACGGCGTCCGTTCCCCATCACGTCACGGATTTGGGTCCCAAAGTTGATCACCTATCGAAACCGCCGGTTTTCGGCGAAGGTAATGCACTGGATCGCGGGGATCGCCGCCGTAGCGGCGGTCGCGTACCTCTGCGCTGGTTGGCTGGTCGCCGCCCAGCTTCGGCTTGACATGCCGATCCGCGGCGGCCGACACGTGGGTTGGCCTCTATTGGCGGCGTTCACGG
>JAAZNR010000469.1 GCA_012798155.1 Thermogutta sp.
ACGCCAATGCTTGAAAACCGCGAATGGACACGAATGGACACTAATAGTTGAAGGGCTGAAGACCATCCTTTTCCACCCCAGTCTCGGGCCGCCCTCCACTCCAGCTTCGGACTGCTCCAGTCCGGCGCTGCCGACGTTGAGCAAGAGGGCGACCGGTTTGCCGCCCGCCTTCAGGTAATTCACAAGTTGTGCTTCTTCCAGCGCGGTGACCTCTTCCAGCGTATTAAGGCGTATTAGGTTGCCCGATCGCCCTGACTTCCCTTGATGGCCTTCACTTCCACCAGTCCCACACTCATCTTCGTTCAAAACCTATTCGCGTTCATACGCGTCCATTGGCGGATGTTGCTGTTCCGCGTCGCATTATATATCGGCATCACCGAATCCACAATCAGATTTCAGGCCGGGGTCGCGGCGGGGCGAGATCGAGCCGGAAGACGCCGGGGCCGGCGTCAAGGCGGGCCCTCGCCCTCCGGGAGAAAGCCGCGGAAGCCCTCGCGGAGATAGTAGCGGAGTTGGCGGCGGCTGAGGCCCAGGTAAACGGTGACGCCCATCAAGACCTCGAGGGGTAGCAGGACCCAGGGCGAGGCGGGCCATGCCCAGGTCCCCGCCGCGTGCAGGGCCGACACGGCGCCGGCCATCGCCAGGGTGGGCGGCAGGACATCCATGACCGGAGCGAGCACCGACGCCCATTCCAGGCCGGCCGTCCGCAAGGCCCAGCCCAGATACGGCGGAAACAACACCAGACAAAACAGGACGACATACACCGCGGCGAAGAGCAACGCCGCGTGGGGATGCCCTCGCAGCAGGGCGATGGCGGCGGCAAAGACGACGGCGGAGACGGCGGCCGTCGCCAAGCTGCCCAGGGCCATGCGGTCCGCCCGACCCACCGACGAAAAGACGCTCCCCAGCACGTTGAAGCAGGCTTGGAAGGGGATCAGCAAGGCGAAGACGCGGAGGATGGGACCGGCCGCCGCCCACTGCTCGCCGCCCAGCACCAGCATGGTCTCGGGCGAGACGACGGCCAGGCCGACGCCGCAGGGCAACATCAGCCAGGCCAGAAAGCGGAGAAACGCGGCGAACCAGCGGCGGTATTCGTCCGGCCGAAAGCGGCTGCGGGAGAGAGTGGGGAGCATCACCGTGATCAGCGGGGCGGCCACCAAGCCCACCGGCTTTTGGGCCAGATTGAAGGCCTGGCCGTAGACGGCCAAGGTCGCCGGTCCCAGCCACGCGCCGATCAGGACCTTGTCCAGGTTGGCGAGGACGAAAAAGAGGAGATTGCTGAGCGCATAGTGTCCGCCGAATGCCAGCAGGCCGCGGCTGCCGGTATTCCGCAAGACCCATTGTGGTCGCCACGGCTCGACCCGCCAGGCCAACAGCGAGGTCAGGAGCAGCTCGGCGTACTGCTGCACGACCAAGGCCCAGACGCCCCAGCCGGCCAGGGCGGCGGCCACCGCCGCGGCGCCCGAGGCGGCCTGCGCGATCAGCCGGATGAGCGACAGCGTCCCCAACCGCAGATGCCGTTGCAGGAGGGCCTGGTGCTGCGCCCCGAGGGTCGTGGCGGGCATCGTGCCGGCCAGCGCCACCGTCAGCCCGAACAGCTCCGCTTCGCCGTACAGCCGCACCATCAGCGGGGCGGCCACCGCCACCGCCAAGGCCCCCAACGCGCCGAGGACCTGATTGACCCAGAACAGCGCGGAAATCTGGCGGTCGTCCAAACTCCCCTCTTGGATGGCGGCGACATCCAGGCCCGAATGAATGAGGATGCGGACCAGCACCAGCAGCGGCGCGGCCATGCCCATCCAGCCGTAAGGGATCAGCCCCAATTGCCGCAAGAGGATGCCGAGAAAGATCAGCGAGAGGAACTGCGAGGCGAGCTGGGCCAGGAAGACGGCCGATCCGCCGCGTCGCACGGCCCGCCGGATGGCATCGCTGGAAAGCTCGGGCTGCAATGCCGTCCTCCCGCCGTCTCCGCTCGCCTGGAACGTTCCTCGCGCCGGCCTTCCCGCTCCGCCGCGCGTCATGCGCTTTCCCAAACCACGGCCAGCCCCTGCCGCCGCAAGGCTTGGGCCGCCTCCTCGACGGGCCGCTCGTCGTTGACCGGGAATTGCTCGCCGCCGGCCGCCGCCCGACCCGCCGCGCGATCACCGTAACCCCCCGGGGCCGTGCTGCTCCCCGCCGAGAGCTGCGTGACGCACACCCCGGCCAAGTAGTCGCGGAGTGACGCCGTCTCGCGCGTGGAGAGGACCAGCTCGGCGTCGGGCAGGGCATGGCGCAATCCGCAATACAGCCGAACGAGCGTTGCGTCGTCCACGGGATGGGGAACGGCGAAACCTTCCGGCGGGCGGTGCAACCGCGGCAGACTGACCGCCAACGTACAGTGCGGAAAGCGCTGCCGCAAGTACAGGGCGTGGCGGACGAGAGTGCGGGCGTCCTCCGCGGCGGGCGCCAGTCCCAGCAGGATGCCCAGGCCCAACCTGCGGATCCCCGCCTCCGCGGCCCGCTCCAGGGTCTCCAACCGCCGGTCGAAGCGGGTTTTGGGTCCGCGGGGATGCAGCACGGCGTAGCGGGAGAGATCGTACGTCTCCTGGTAGAGGGTCACGCCCAGCACGCCCGCCGCAGCCAATCGGGCATAACTCGCCGTCGATTGCGCGGCGATCTCCACGGTCCATTGCCCGGCGAATCGACGCCGCAAGGCATCCACCACGGAGACGTAGTAATCGATGCCGGTTAACTGGGGATAATCGCCCGCCACCAGCAGGATGTGCCGCATTCCCCGGGCGACGAGGTACTCGGCCTCCTCCACGGCCCGTTCCGGCGACAAGTGGATCCGCGGCATGGGATTATCGAACCGGAAATGGCAATACACGCAGCCATTGACGCAATAGTTGGAAAGGTACAAGGGAGCATAAAGCAGGACGCGGTGCCGCCCCCCTTTTCCCGGCCGATCGCCCGATTCCGGGGCGAAGTGCTCCTCCGTCAGACGCCGCGCGGAGGCGGTCAAGGCCTCCAGGGGCAGCGCGGGGTCCAAGCTTTGCTCCAGGCGTTCCACGGCGTCTCGGGCGAAGTCGGGATTCCATAGCAGGCGGCGGGCGCGGCGGCCGTCCGGGGTCCGGCGGTCCACCAGCCGGGCGTAGATGCGATCCAGCTCCTCCGTCGCCCGAAGGTCCTCCTCGCCCAACGCCGCCGCCCGTTCGTTCAGGAGTTGATAGCGGAGCCGTTCCAACTCCTCGGCCATGTTCGCTGCCGCCGCAAGCCGCCCAGACCCTGCCGCGGCCTCCCCCTCGCGCGAAACGTCCTTGTCGCACAAAAAGGACGCCGCGCGGTCCGCATTTCGGCCGAGGTCGAAGGCCTCCAGCCGGGAACGCACCTCGCCGAGCAGCTCCAGGTGGCGCGCGGCGTGAACGTCGTACCGGCGCAGGTACGATTCCAGGAACTTCCAGGAAAAGGCGGGAGAGTCGGTGAGCGAAAGCGTCATTTTCGACTGCCGGCCGACCGCCGGCCGATCGG
>JAAZNR010000470.1 GCA_012798155.1 Thermogutta sp.
CGTCGCCCGGCACCTGAGGCATATCAAGGCGGCGTTGAGGTGGGCCGAACGCCAAGGGATGCTGACCAAGGCCCCGTTGATCGAGATGCCCAAGGGGGCCAGAGGGGTGAGCTTGGCTCGATCTAGGCCGGTGACCGCCGAAGAGTATGAGCGGATGCTGGCGGCCGTGCCCAAGGTTCGGCCCCACGACGCCCCGGAGTGGCGTCGTCCATGTCGCGCAGGGGCACGGTGATGAGCCGAAAGCGGTACGGCTCGCCCTGCTCAATGCGATCGAAGGGGAGTTTTCCGCGGATGACCTGCTCCACGGCGTCGTTGGCCAATATCTTTCCGCACAGCTTGGCGAGTTCGTCCTCGCCGAGGCCGGCCACCCAGTACTTGCGAAAGGTCCGCACGGCCTCCGCTTGCCCGCCGAAATCTTGGAGGGCGGCCTGCGTACTCAGCGCCACGGGATCCATGACGCCGGGTTTGGGGAGGACGTAGATGGGGGTCATGCCGGGCTGAGGCGGCACAAGCAGCCGGGGATCGCCCGCCGGCGCCGCCGTGAAACGCTCCACCACGGGGTCCGCCAGAAGCTCGACGGCCAACCGCTCGATTTGGTCGGCCGAAAAGTCGCCCTGAATGAGGTAGCCGCGAGCCGCCGCCAAACGCCACGGGCCGCCGATTCCCAAGTCACGGGCGTCATGCAGGATTTGTTGAGCGGTGAGGTCGGTTCGGCCTTCGGCGGGATGGATGTCAACTTCCCAGAGCATCGCGATTCTTTTTTCCCAGGGTCAAGATTTGCTGCACGGCGGGGGCATCGCCTTTTTCCAGGGCCGCCGCCAGGTGCCGGAGACGCTCGCCGAATTTGCGGCAGACCTCCAGCAAGTACCGCCGGTTCTGCATGCAGATTTGCGTCCACATCTCCACGTCGCCGGCCGCCACCCGCGTCGTATCCAGAAAGCCCGTCCCGGTCAGGCGGAAATACGGTTCCGGCAGCATCCCCGCCAACAGTGCGGCGAGCAAGTGGGGGAAGTGGCTGGTTTCGGCCAACGCGCGATCGTGTTCCTCGGGCGCCATCTGAATCACGACCGACCCCAGGGAAGACCAAAACGCCTCCAGCACGTCGAAGTCATCGGCATTGGTATGGGAGGTGGGCGTCAAGACGGCCACCCGGCCCTCGAACAGGTTGGGGTCGCTGTAGCTCGGCCCGGTCTTTTCGCTGCCGGCCAACGGGTGCGAGCCGAGGAATCGGCAGCCCCGCGGCAACGAGCCGTCCAGCGCCGCCGCGATCTTCGCCTTGGTACTGGCGACGTCGGTAAAAAGCGTCCCTTCCGGAGCGTGCTCCGCGGTGCGCCGAACCAAATCGACGACGGTGTCGGGCGGGGTGCAAACGACCACCAAGTCGGCCTCGGCCACGCCTTTGAGGGGGTCGATGGTGGTATTCGTGACGGCCTCGACCCGCCGGGCGGCGCGGAGCGTGGTCTGCCGCCGGGCGATACCCACGACGCGCTTGGCCAACCCGCGGCGGAGGAGGGCCTGGCCGATCGAAGCCCCGATCAGGCCCACCCCCACGATCGCCACGCATTCCCATTGTCTTGCCATGATCTCCCCCGGCGTAGCCGTTCACTCGCCTGCCCGGTCTGTCATTGGAACGCGGAGGCACAGAGGCTGATTTTGAAACGCAGAGGGCGCGGAGGACGCGGAGAAGGCAGAAGGAGAACGAACAATTGGTAGCCCGAACTCTGCGTTCTCCGCGTTCTCTGCGTTTCCATCCTTTCATTCTGCGTAGCCGTTCCTGGGCCGCTGGGAGCCGAAAAACGTATCCGCCCATTCACTCCCAAAGGCGGCGGACCCACTGTCGCGGCTTTCATCGCAAGCATAAACACGGTCCCCGTGAACGGTTACCCCCGGCGTAGGCCCGAAACGGCCTGTGAAACCTCTTTATTTTAACGGTCCGGGTCGGCAATACATCGGGGGCGGCCGGCCCGCCGGGGAAATGCCGGGGCGGCCGGGAAAAAACACTTTGTCTCGCTCCGGAAAAACAGTGCAAGTAGCCGGCGAGAACAGTTTGGGTGGCTGAGGGATTTGGGTGATTGAGAAAAAGGGTTTGGGTGGCTGGGGACGTAGCGTAGCGCAGCCCCCAGTCGCCCCGCCCCTCCGCGCTGTCCCTACCGCCGGCCGGCCCGCCGGGGAAATGCCGGGGCGGCCGGGGACGCAGCGCAGCCCCCGGACGCCCGCAATCTCGTTTCACTTCCATCCCATCAAAGCTTTCCTCAGGTTGGGGGCGTGGTTTAAGATGGGGATAGCGCTCAACGACGATCGCGGCATGGATCACGGAGATGCGGCGCGATGGAGCCTACGCGAGCTTTGTTTTCGGAGTCGCAATGCAATATCTCCAATCGATTCGATCGCTCGGAGTCGATCGTGGTTTATCCCGGCGACTGCCTGGAACTGCTGAAATCCATCCCCGACGACTCGCTGGGGCTGATCGTTACCTCCCCCCCGTACAACATCGGCAAGGAATACGAAACCAAACTCGATTTGGACCTCTATCTGCGGCAGCAAGCCGGGGTGATCGCCGAGTGCGTCCGCGTCCTGTCCCCGCGAGGCAGCATTTGCTGGCAAGTGGGCAATTACGTCGATCGCGGGGCCATCATCCCTTTGGACGCCGTGCTTTACCCCATCTTCGCCCAACTGGGGCTACGCCTGCGCAACCGCATCATTTGGCATTTCGAGCACGGGCTGCATTGCAAGCGACGGTTTTCCGGGCGCTATGAGTCGATCCTCTGGTTCACCAAGTCCGACGACTATATTTTCCATCTCGACGCCGTCCGCGTGCCTCAAAAGTATCCCGGCAAGAAGCATTTCAAAGGTCCCAAGGCGGGGCAGTACTCGTGCAATCCCCTCGGCAAAAACCCCGGCGATGTGTGGATCATTCCTAACGTCAAGAGCAATCACATCGAGAAAACCGAGCACCCCTGCCAATTCCCGGTCGAATTGATCGAACGCTTGGTCTTGGCGCTGACGAACGAGGGAGACTGGATCCTGGATCCGTTCCTGGGGACGGGTACGTCCGTGATCGCCGCCGTCCGCCATGGGCGCAAAGGCGCGGGCGCGGAAATCGTTCCGAAATACGTAGACCTGGCCAAGGAACGGATTCGGCAGGAGCTGGCGGGAACCTTGCGCACGCGTCCCATGGATCGCCCGGTCTACGACCCCCGCCAAGCGGGCAATCGCCTCGCCGTTCCGCCCTGGAACGAGGCAGAGGCAAAACGCTTCGCACTGTGCCAGGCACCTGACGAGTCCGAGGATCACGATGAAGATCGCGGAAACCTACTCCCACCTGAACGGACTTGAGTTTCTGTTGGTTCACAAGCCGGAATTGTGGGAAGAGATCGAGGCCGTCATTGCGGAGGTGGACGCCGAGCAATGCCGCACCAAGTTGTCGAAGGAAAAGCGGCGGCAAGGACGCCTCTTGTTCAGTCCCATCGAGATGAATGGGCGATTCCAACGGCTTTTTCGCGAACGTCAGTGGCGGGAGAATCGCGTGAGCTACTGGGTCACACGCAGTGAGAAGCTCATTCGCAAGACCTTGACGTTGCCTCCCGAGGAACAGCGGCGGGAGATCGAAGCGGCGGGCGAAAAGGCGATCTACAGCTACAATCAGACCGATTTCGTCAAGGATCGCGTCGCCGTGGAAGTCCAGCTTGGAAAGTACGCCTTCGTCGCGTACGACCTGTTCGTGAAGCACCTTGCCTTTTACGTGGGAGACGTCATCGATGTGGGCGTCGAAATCCTGCCGCTGAAGTCGCTTCAGATCGAAATGAGCTCCGGAGTGCCCTACCATGAG
>JAAZNR010000471.1 GCA_012798155.1 Thermogutta sp.
CAATGCCCAACGGGCAAGGTCGGGCTGGGAGTGCCACAGCATGGCGGCGGCGGCGACGGGCATCAGCATGTAGCCCGCGTGGGCGATCGTGGAGTACGCCAACAACCGCTTGAAGTTCTTCTGTCCGTAGGCGGCCAGGTTCCCGAACGTGCAACTGACCGCGGCCAAGAGGGCGATCACGGCGGCCCAGAATCGGCCGACCACCTCGGTGGGAGAATGCCGAGCGGGCAAGGCGGCTTGCGATGACAGGTCCGCTTGATGAACCGGCGGCCCGCCACGATCGGCTACGGAAGCGGCGGGCGTCGCGGCGATCGGGGCGGCGCTGGGCAGGGTTCGGGCGAGACCGGCGGATTCGGCCGTGATCGTCCGGCCGGCCGCGGCGAACTGGGCAGGCTCCGGAAGGCGGCTGACGGTCGGCTCGGCCCCCAGCAGGCCCGCCGTCACGCGGATCAGCAGGATCAGCGCGCCGGCCTTGGAGACGGTGGAGAGATAGGCCCCGACTTCGGCGGCCGCCCCCTCGAAAACGTCCGGCACCCAAAAATGGAAGGGAACCGCCGAGAGCTTGAAGGCCAAGCCCACCAGCAGCATCAGCAGTCCCAACACGAGGACGGGGGCATGGGCGGCAAAGGCGGAGGGCTCGGTCAAGGCGGCCAATCGCGCCCCGATGGTGGGCAAGTGCAACGAACCGAGGCTGCCGGCCAGCAGCGTCATGCCGTAGAGCATGGTGCCCGCCGACGCCGCCCCGAACAGGGCGAACTTGACGGCCGCCTCGCCCGACGCCCGACGCGATTTGATGAAACCGGCCAGCATGTAACCCGGTACGCCGGCCATCTCCATGCCCAACAGCACCATCAACAGGTGATCGGCCGAAGCCATGACGCAGAGACCCAGGAGGGAGGCCAGGTACAGCACCAGGAATTCCCCGACGTCCTCGTCGTCGGGCAGCCGCGTCATGGCCAGAAAGACGACGAAGACCGCGCTGAACCCGAAAAACAGGATGCGGAAGAACAGTCCGAAGAGGTCGAACCGCAAGAGACCGGTGAAGCCGCTCACGGCGGTTTGGGGTAGATGCGGCAGGATCGCCAACAGGGGCCACTGCATGACGGCGGCCGCCAAGGCTGCGACCACCCCGAGAAACGCCAGGGAATACGGCAGCCTCCGCCGCGACGGCAGGAGCATCCGCGACAAAAGGAGCAACAGCATGGTGACGCATACCAGTCCCTCCGGCGCGAACAGCCGCAGGGAGAGATAGGCGTCGCCTTCCAGTTGCTCGAGCAAAGGAAGCAGATTCACGGTCGATCCATGTCTCGTAAACTGATTGAGGAAAAACGCTTCACCCGTCGCGGCGAACATCACGTGGGGCATGGGCGGCGGCCGCCCCGGCGACGGATTCGGATCACCCCCCTTCCGCCTTGCCGTCGGAGTTCAAGGCTTGCAGCCAGGCTTCGCGAGTGGAGGCGGGCTGATCCGCCGTCGGGGTCCACTCCGGCCGTTGCGGCGCGGTCTCGGAATCCCGCATCCAGGCCGTGATTTCGTCCACCGTGCGCTCCACACTGGGAGCCATGTAGCGGAACAGCGCTTGAGGATATACGCCCAGGACGACGGCCGGTATCAACAGGGCCGCGCCGACGGCGAACTCCCGGACGGTGAGGGGCGTCAAACCCTCGGGATGCGGCCCGCGATATTCCGGCCCCAGATAGACCCGCTGGATCGTCCACAGGATGTAGCCCGCCGTCAGGATCATCACCGACGCCGCGATGATCGCCATGACCACGCTGTAGCGGAACGAGGCGAGGACGACCAAGATCTCGCCGATGAAGCCGCACAACCCGGGGAGCCCCAGCGCGGCGAAGAACAGGCCGAAGGCCAGGGCCGAATAGGCGGGCATCCGGCCGTAGATGCCGCCGAAGCGGTCGATGTCGCGGTGGTGCACGCGGTCGTACAGCACGCCCACCAAAAAGAACATGCCGGCCGAGGACAGCCCGTGGGCGACCATCTGGAACATCGCCCCGTTCATGCCCATCTTCCAATACTGGCCGTCCCACACGCCGGGAACCAGGCTCCAGGCGCCGATGCCCAGCACCACGTAACCCATGTGGCTCACCGAGCTATAGGCCACCAGCCGCTTGAAGTCCTTCTGGGCCATGGCGGCGAAGGCGCCGTAAACCATGCTCAATAGGCCGAGCAGGCAGACCAGCCACGCCAACTCGTAGGCCGCGGAAGGAAAAATCGGATAGCATATCCGCAGGATGCCGTACCCGCCCATCTTCAGCAGGATGCCCGCCAGGATCATGGAGATCGGGGTGGGCGCCTCCACGTGGGCGTCCGGCAACCAGGTGTGGACCGGCACGGAGGGGACCTTGATCAGGAACCCGATCAAGAGCAGCAAGAAGCACCACCACGCGAGCGACTTGCCGAAGAGGGCCGGTTGGGCGAAGGGGGAATCGGGCAATCGGCCCAGTTCCGCCAAGGCCGGCAGATTGAACGTGTGCAGGGGTTTTTCGCTGGGCGCCAAAGACTTCGTGATGACCGATTCGTGCAGCAAGGCGTCGCGCCGCTGCTGTTCCGAGAGGCGGCGGACGTCGCTGTTGTAATACATCACCAGCAGCGCGATCAGCATCAGCACGGAGCCGGCCAGCGTGAACAGGAAGAACTTGATGGCGGCGTACTCGCGGCGCGGCCCGCCCCAAATGCCGATCAGGAAGTACATCGGCAGCAGGACCACCTCCCAGAATACATAGAAGAGGAAGAAGTCCAGGGCGGTGAACACGCCCAGCATCCCCGTCTCCAAGAGCAGGAAGAGGATGCTGTAGGCCTTGACGTGCTTGGTGATGGACCAGCTCGCGGCGGCGGCCAGGACGGAGAGGAATGCCGTCAGAATGACCAGCGGCAGGCTCAGGCCGTCCAGCCCGAGGAAGTAGTAGATATCGAAGGAGGGTATCCAGGGGATTTGCACCACGTTCTGATAGCCCGGCTCGCCCGCCGTGAATCGCGCCTGCGAGACCGCCTGTTCGAGCGGGTTGTCGGGGTCTCCCAAGCCGGGCAGGATCAGCCGCAGGCTCAGCAGAAACACGACCAGCGCGGCCCCCAGCGTCAACCGGCGGATGGCCTCCGTGGCCCCGGCCGGGACGAAAAGGAGGAGCAGCGCGGCCAAGGTGGGCAGGAAGATAATCAGGCTCAAGACAATTGCGGCAGCCATGGTCTGCGATCGTATCCCAAGTTGTCATCGGCGCGCCGGATGCGGGCGCGCGTGTCCCATTCGCGTATTCCGTTTTCGACCCCCGCGGTCGATGCCGGCGGGAAAACTCCGCCGCGGTCTCGAACATGCGAGAGGCCGCTCGCCGGCGACCGGTTCGCGGCCGATTGGATTATGTCGATTGGATTATGCCGATTGGATTATGTCGTCAGGAATCCCCAATAGAGCGAGGCCAGCACGAACAAGGCGGCCGTCCCCGCGGCCAGCCACACGATATACAGCCGGATTCTGCCGGTTTGAACCCGTCTCAGGCTCAGCCCCAAGCGATAGGTCGCCTCGGCCAGGCCGTTGACCGCCCGATCCACGAACAGCCGGTCGAACACGTCGTCCCAGACGGCCAGGCCGCGGACGGCGGCGGCGGAGCCGTCGGCCAACCGGTCGATTACCCGCCGATCGACCCAGGCTGCACAGCCGGCCAGGAACAACGTGGGGCGAACCCACAAACGGTCGTAAAGCTCGTCGAAGTAGCACCCGTTTTTCAGGAACACGTAGACCGGCCGAAGGGCCGCGACGACCCGCCCCGGATCGAGGTTCCGCGTCCCATAGAACACGACGGCCAGGGCGATGCCGAGCGCCGCCGCGGCGAAGGCCGCCCAGGAAGCCGCCACGTGAACGGCGGCCTGGTGCGACTCGTGCTCCGGCGGCACGGTCAACGCCGCCCAAGCCGCTCCGGCAAACGCCTCTTCGCCTGTGCCCGCCGGTCGCCCCTGCTCCAGGATGTTCGGGATGCTCAAGGCCGTCCCCGGCACCGGCCAACCCGCCGCGATCGCCATGATCGCCAACACCACCAGGGGGACGAGCATGGAGGGCGGGGATTCGTGGGCATGGGCAAAGACGCGCTCATCCCGCGGCCTTCCGGTGAACGTCATGAACCACAGCCGGAACATGTAGAAGGCCGTCACGGCCGCCCCCAACACCGCCGCGTAGAACACCCAACCATACATCGGATTGGTCCGCTGGAACAGCAAGGCCTGTGCGATAATGGCGTCCTTGGAGTGGAAGCCGCTGAGACCGAACGAGAGCGGGATTCCCACCCCGGAGATCGCCAGGCAACCGACGAGCATGGTGCCGGCGGTCCAGGGCATTTTCCGCCCCAGACCTCCCATCCGCGGCATTTCGTTGGTCCCGCAGGCATGAATCACCGACCCGGAGCAAAGAAACAGCAGGGACTTGAAAAAGGCGTGGGTCAGCAGATGGAACAGGCCGGCGACCCAACCGCCGACTCCCAGGGCCAGCATCATATAGCCCAACTGACTGACCGTCGAATATGCCAGTACGCGCTTGATGTCCGTCGCCGTCAGGGCGATGGCGGCCGCCATCAACAGCGTGACGGTACCGATCACCGCCACGACGTAGAGGACCTCGGGCGTAAAGAGGGGGTAACAGCGTCCCACCAGATACACGCCGGCGGCCACCATGGTCGCGGCGTGAATGAGGGCGCTCACCGGCGTGGGGCCTTCCATGGCGTCCGGCAACCAGACGTGCAGGGGGAACTGGGCGCTCTTGCCCACGCATCCGCAGAAAACGCCCAAGCCCGCCAAGGTCAACCACATATAGCCGAGGGTATAGCCGAGGGGAACCCCGCGGCGCGGCCCGCCCTGTTCCTCGCTTGGTTCCGACGGTACGACGGTCGCCGCCCGGAGCGATGGCGTCTCCGCCGCGGCGGCCGGCTCCCCCGCGGTCTCGGCGGAACGCGCGGACCGGCCGGCGAATCGCCGCATTCCCTCCGGCACGGTCAAGGCGTGATCGGCGGCCTCGGAGCGAACCAGGGAGAACATCCCGGGTCGCACCTCGCCTCGCGGTCCCGGCACGTCGCCGAAGTCCAGCGTACCCAGCGTGCCCAGCAGGATCATCAGCCCGGAGACCATGCCGAAATCGCCCACCCGATTGACGATGAAGGCCTTGTTGGCGGCGGTGCAGGCCGAGCGGCGCTCGACGTAGAAGCCGATCAGAAAATAGGAGCAGACGCCCACCAATTCCCAAAACGCGAAGACCATGAAGAGATTGCCCGACACCGCCAGCCCCAACATGCTGAAGCAAAACAGCGACATAAACTGGAAGAAGCGGTGGAAACGCCCGGGCCGAACGAGCGGCGCGCCGTCGCTTCCGCGGACCTCGCCGTCGTGGAAGTCGTGCAACTCCTCGTGCATGTAGCCGAAGGAATAGACGTGGATGCAGGTCGCGACGAAGCCGACCATGAGGAACATCGCGATCGTGAGCGAGTCGATATAGTAACCGACGCCGAGTTGCAGGTCGCCGAACCGGGCGAGCGTGTACCACGTTCCCGTCAGGGGGGACGGCGCAGCCGGGGCGTGACCGCCGAGGGCGGGATCGTGACCGCCCAGAGCGGGATCGTCACGGCCTAGAGAAGGATCGTCATCGCCCAGAGCGGGATCGTGACCGCCCAAAGCGGGATCGTCATTGCTCAGTGCGGCATCGTAACGGCCAAGAGCAAGATCCTCATCGCCCTGTGCGGGTTCACGATCGTCGGGAGCGGGATCGTGATCGCCCAAAGCAGGATCGTCACGGCCAAGAGCGGGC
>JAAZNR010000472.1 GCA_012798155.1 Thermogutta sp.
CATGTTGCGGTAGGCCTGAAGGTACAGCTTCAGGCTCTTCAGCTCGACGCAAAGCTGGCTCGGGCTGTAAAGGATGGTTATCGTCCCGAAGTCCGGCTGACCGGTCTTGGGGCAGACCGACGTGAACTCCGGGCAAACGATCTCGATCGTGTACTCTCGGCCGGGGTACTGATTTTGAAAGGTTTCGAGGATACTGCGAAGGTTCTCACTCACAGGCGATACTCCTTTCTCACAGACTACCATTTTGGCATGATGAAAGAATGGCGGGAAGCGAGTTCGAGCATTGCGCGGGCCGCGCCCCCCGCGGACCTCGCCCCGCCTCATCAAGACCCCGTGATCGAGACCCCATGGCCGGCAAAGCCGTAGTTTTATTATCCGGAGGTTTGGATTCCGCGACGGCGGCGGCCGAGGCTCGCCGAGCCGGATTCGACCTGTACGCCCTGACCGTGGACTACGGGCAACGGCACCGATTGGAGCTGGAAGCCGCCCGGCGGGTCGCCGAGTCCCTCGGCGTAAGACGGCAGGTCTTTCTCCATGTGGATTTGACCCTTTTTGGCGGCAGTGCCCTGACGGACCGCTTGGCCGTCCCCAAGGACCGCATCGACGAATGCATCGGCCAATCCGTGCCGCAGGATATCCCGGTCACGTATGTGCCCGCGAGGAACACGATCCTGCTGTCGCTGGCCCTGGCGTATGCCGAAGCGGAGGGGTCGGGCGACATTTACCTCGGAATCAACGCCCTGGACTACAGCGGTTATCCCGACTGCCGGCCGGAGTTCTTGGCGGCCTTCGAGCGGTTGGCCAACCTCGCCACCAAAGCGGGTGTCGAGGGGACGACGGCCTTTCGCATCCACGCCCCCCTGATCCACATGAGCAAGGCCGAGATCATCCGCCGCGGCCTGGAGCTGGGCGTCGATTACGGTCTGACGCACAGTTGCTACGACCCCTTGCCGGACGGTAGAAGCTGCGGCCGATGCGACGCCTGCCGGCTCCGTCGCCGCGGTTTCGCCGAGGTCGGAATAGCGGACCCCATCCCGTATGCCGATGACGCCGAGGTTCCCGCCCCGTGACACGCCCCCGCTGTGAATTCCCGGCGGCCGCGTTCCGCGTGCCGCGGCGAAGCTCCCCGAGCCGTTTGCGTTGCGGCAATCGGAGCACAATATGCAGCACTCAGCCGCCGATGTGACCACAACCGGCAGTAGTTTGTGACCACAGCCGGCAGTAGTTCAGGTTGCACCGCAATCGGCTCGGGCTTCGCGGCCCGACAACGAAGCCGCCGGGCGCAGCGCGTACAATGGAGCTACGATCGAGAGATTGCCGACCCCTGCTGATCGAGGAACCCGAGTCGTGAACCGAGGCGAATCCACCCCCCCCATCCCGGCCGCCGCGAGAGTTCGGGAAGCGGTCGGACTGCCGTTTCGGGTGGCGGAGGTGTTTCAGTCACTGCAAGGCGAAGGGCTGTTGACGGGGACGCTGAGCATCTTCATCCGATTCAGCGGCTGCAACTTGCGGTGCCGCTTTTGCGATACGCCCTACGCCTCCTGGCGGCCCGAGGGGGAATGGCTGACGCCGGATGACCTGCTGTCGCGCCTGGCGCGATATACGGCCCGGCATGTGGTCATCACGGGCGGAGAGCCGATGCTGTTTCCGCAGTTGCCCCGATTGTGCGAGATGTTGGACCGATTGGGATACCACATCACGATCGAGACGGCCGGCACGCGGTACCTTTCCCTGCCTTGCCGCCTGATGTCGATCAGTCCCAAGCTGAGCAATTCCACGCCCGATGCCGCGCGACATCCCCGCTGGTCGGCCGTCCACGAAAGGCGGCGGTTCCGACCGGAGATCGTTCGGCGGTTGATCGCGGAGCACGACTACCAGCTCAAGTTCGTCGTGGACCGGCCCGAGGACTGCGACGAAGTGGCGGCCTATTTGGGGCATTTTCCCG
>JAAZNR010000473.1 GCA_012798155.1 Thermogutta sp.
ATCGCATGAGTGCACCGGAAGAACTCGCCGCCGACATCAGCCGGTGGCGGAAGCGGCGCGAAGACGGGCGTCTGGGCGCTTCGCTCTGCTACGACCCCAGCCACCCACCGTTTTTACCCCAGCCACCCGGCTGGAAGTGGAAAGTATTGGCCTTCGGGGGAATGAAGGGCTAGAAACGTAGAGAACGCAGACGGAAACGAAAGGATGGAAACGCGGAGGGCAAAGAGAACGCAGAGACGAAGAAAAGGCTGAGTTGCGGCCGTGAGTTCTTCTTCCTCTTGTTGCTTTTCTACTTCCTCCGCGTCCTCTGCGCCCTCTGCGTTTCAAAATCCGTGCCGTTTGGACCCTTGTGTTTCAAAGACAGACCGGGCAGGCCCGTGAACGGGTACGGATTATTGTAGTCGGGGAACACCCGAGGGGTTGTGCAGCCGAGACGGTCTCCGCGCCCGCCGAACGCCGTGCTTGAGACCGGCGCCGCCGTCACGATTTTCGCGGAAGCGGCTTTGCCATGGAATTGATTCGACGTTACGCCTATGCCCGAGCCGGACTGCTGGGGAATCCTTCCGACGGATACCACGGCAAGACGATCTCGGTGATCATCCGCGATTTCCGCGCCGAGGCCGTGCTCTACGAATGGGACCGGCTGGAGCTGGTGCTCAGCCAAGAGGATCGAAGCAAGTTCCGCTCCATCCGCGAGCTGGCCCGCGACGTCCGCTTGCACGGCTATTACGGCGGCGTGCGTCTGGTCAAGGCCGCGGTCAAAAAGTTCGTCGAGTATTGCGACGCGCAGGGGATCGCGCTGCACGACCGCAATTTCTCGATCCGCTATCAAAGCACCATTCCCCGACAGGTGGGCCTGGCCGGCTCCAGCGCCATCATCACGGCCGTGCTCCGCTGCCTGATGGATTTCTACGGCGTCGCGATTCCGCGGCGGGTCCAGCCCTCGCTGATTCTCTCCGTGGAGACGGACGAGCTGGGGATCGCGGCGGGGCTTCAGGATCGCGTGATCCAGGTGTACGAGGGCCTCGTCTACATGGATTTCGCCAAGGACAAGATGGAGCAGATCCAGGGCTATGCCTGCGGCGTGTACGAGCCGTTGGACCTAAATCTCTTGCCGCCGCTGTACCTGGCCTACGACCCGCGGATCGCCGAGCCGACGGAGGTGATCCACAACGATCTCCGCGGGCGATACCGGCGCGGCGAGCCGGCCGTGCTCCAGGCCATGCAGGAGTTCGCGGGGCTTGCGGAGCGGGGCAGGGCGGCCCTCCTGACTCGCGATTGGGGGGAGTTTTCCCGCCTCATGGACGCCAATTTCGAGCTGCGGCGTTCCATTCTCCGCCTGGCCCCGGATCACATCCGCATGGTGGAGACCGCCCGGCAATGCGGCGTCTCCGCCAAGTTCGCCGGTTCCGGAGGAGCGATCGTCGGCATCTGCCCGGACGACGACGCCTTCGAACGCCTGAAACGCGCCATGCAAGAGATCGGCTGCGTGGTGATCCGCCCCACCGTCCGAGCCGAGGAATGATCCGCTCCGGAAGCCGCCGACATGAGTCGCCGGCGGAAGCGGCGCGAAGACGGGCGTCTGGGGGCTTCGCTCCGCTCCGACCCCAGCCACCCACCGTTTTTACCCCGGCCACCCAGCCGGAACTGGAAAGTATTGGCCTTCCGGAATGAAGGGTTCGAAACGCAGAGACCAAAAGATGGAAACACAGAGCACGCAGAGAACGCAGAGACGAAGAAAAGGCTGAGTTGCGGCCGTGAGTTCTTCTTCCTCTTGTTGCTTTTCTACTTCCTCCGCGCCCTCTGCGTTTCAAAATTCGTGCCGTTTGGACCTTTGCGTTTAAAAGACAGACTGGGCAGGCGCATGCGTGCAGCGGAAGAACTCGCCGCCGACATGAGTCGCCGGCGGAAGCGGCGCGAAGACCGGTGACTGGGGGG
>JAAZNR010000474.1 GCA_012798155.1 Thermogutta sp.
CCAAGCTGTGGAGCGCCAAGGGCGAGGTGATCAGCGAGGAAAACCTGGGAGGGTTCGGCCCGCGGGTCGTCTATTGGGACGCGGACCCGCAAAGGGAATTGATCCTCGGCCGCGGCATCCGCGATTACGGGGGTTCGGAGCATTCCCCGCGGTTGGAAGGATCCTACGTGGCCACGGTCGATTTGGTCGGCGACTGGCGGGAAGAGATTATCATGTCGCTGCCGGGCGAGCTGAGGGTTTACGTGACGACCATTCCCGCCCAGGACCGCCGCGACTGCCTGCTGCAAGACCCGATCTATCGGCTCGATGTGGTGATGGCGGCGATGGGCTACTATCAGTGCCCCATGCTCAGCTACGACATGGCGAGCACGCCGGCCCGGTAAGACGCCGGCGAGGCGGAGCAGGGCGCGGCCGAAGCCGCGTGGGAACTTAACACGACAGCGCCAGATCGGGAGAAAACCACGATCAGCTGGGGTCATAGGAGCAAGAGCAGCCCAGCCGGTCGCAGGAAGTCGGCAATTTAGCGCTATCGTATCAAGCGGCTCGTCCGGGCAAGCACACGGCGGCCGGTGCCCCAGGGGGCGAGGAACCTCAATTCTGGATTTTTGCAAATTGTGGTGACAAGTTCTCGTCCGCCTTGGAAGAGGGTTACGGTGAGGGCAATTAGGCGCGAAAACGGCTTGCCGTGATTGCCTAAATTCAGCAGCCCTCACCCGCTGCCCCTCTCCCAGAGGGAGAGGGGAGCAGTTTGCAAAGTCAAGTCAATTCTTGAAAAATCGCACATGTTCGACGCTGCAAGACTCCGCGAATTGGCCGAGCAATTGGTTGCCGGGCGTCTTCCGGTAGAAGACTTCTTGAATCGGGCGGCCGCGATGGGGATCGCGGATGTGGGCGAAGCGCAGGTGGACGTGGACCGGGCCAGACGTTGCGGCTTTCCCGAGGTCGTGTACGGCGAGGGGAAAACGGTCGAAGCATTGGAAAAGATCCTCGCCGCCTTGATCGCCGGCGGAGCCGACGCCTTTGCCACGCGAGTGTCCGCGGAAAAGGCGGAGGCACTGCTGCGGCGATTTCCCCAAGCGCGATATAACCCGGTGGCGCGGACGTTCCGCGTTCCGCTCGTGTCGCCGGCCGAGGGGCGCGACATCCGCGGGATCGTGGCGGTCGTGACCGCCGGGACCAGCGATTTGCCGGTCGCGGAGGAGGCCAAGGAGACCGCCCTTTGGACCGGGGCCGACGTGCGGTTCGTGCAAGACGTGGGCGTGGCCGGCCCGCATCGGTTGCGGGCGAATTTGCATCTGCTGCAAGATGCCGACGCGGTGGTCGTCGTGGCCGGCATGGAGGGGGCGCTGCCCAGCGTGGTCGGCGGTTTTACGGCCTGTCCCGTCATCGGCGTTCCCAGCAGTGTCGGCTACGGGGCCAATTTCGGCGGCGTCTCGGCCCTGCTCAGCATGCTCAATAGCTGCGCGGCGAATGTGGTCGTGGTCAATATCGACGCGGGCTTCAAGGGCGGCTACGTGGCGGGATTGATCGCCAAAAATGCCGCTCGGCGGCGGCAAATCGAACGCGACGGAGCGGCTTGTTGAGCATCGGGTGAGCATCGGGGAGGAGTAGCGATGGACGCGGCAGAGCCGCAAGACGCCGAGCGTTGGGAACCGCTGCCGAATATCTCGCCCCGGCATCCCGAGTCGCACAAGGGCGATTTCGGGACCGTGCTGGTCATCGGCGGGAGCGTGGGCATGGCCGGCGCCCCGGCTCTGGCCGGAATGGCGGCCTTGCGAGGCGGCGCGGGTCTCGTGCGGCTGGCCGTCCCCGAGCCTTGTCTGGCGATCACGGCCGCCTTCGAGCCTTCCTATATGGTCTTTCCGCTCCCCGCCGATCGAAAGGGCCGGATACGGGCGGCGGCCTACGACGCCGTTCGCCGCCGCGCGGCGGGCTGCGACTGGTTGGTCCTCGGTCCCGGCCTGGGGAGGTCGCTCGGGCTGGACGTTCTCGTGGATCGCCTCTACCGAGAGTGCCCGCTGCCCATGGTCGTGGACGCCGACGCCTTGAACGCCCTGGCGCGAGGCGACGGCACGCTTCCGGAGCCGGGCGGCCCCCGGGTGTTGACCCCGCATCCGGGCGAATTCCGTCGTCTCGTCCCGTCGGCCGCCTGCGTCCGTTCATGGGATGAGAAATGGGAGGCGACGGCGGATTGGGCGTCTTGCCGGCGGGCGGTTGTGGTGCTGAAGGGACACCGCACGTTCGTAACCGACGGCACGCGGCGCTATCTCAACCAGACCGGCAACCCCGGCATGGCCACGGGCGGTTCGGGAGATGTCCTGAGCGGTTTGATCGCCGCCCTCGGGGCGCAAGGGTTCGACCCCTTCTCCGCCGCACAGTTGGGGGTGTATTTGCACGGAAGGGCGGGCGACCTGGCGGCCTTGGAACTGGGGCAGCAAGGGATGATCGCCTCCGATCTGGTGCGGTTCTTGCCGCGGGCCTTTCTCGCCGCAACGGAGGACGCTTGAGGATCGAGCGGTTCGGGGACGGCGGTCTTGGCGGTCATCGTTTGCCGGGCAAATGGCCGGACAGACCGGCCGCCTGCATCCACTCCGTCTTCGTCCGCAGATAGTGGTGGCAGATGGCGATGGCCAAGGCGTCCGCCACGTCGGGAGGCTCGGGCGGCGCCGGCAACCCCAGCTCGCGCTGGATCGCCCGTTGCACCTGATTCTTCGGTGCCCGGCCCGAACCGGTCAGCAGTCGCTTGATCTGCGTCGCCGCGTAGGACACGATTTCCACGTCGGCTTGGGCCGCCGCCAGGCAGATGGCGCCGCGGGCGTGGCCCATCAGAATCGCCGTCCGCGGCCGTTCGTAGTGGGAATACAACTCTTCCAGAGCCATCACGCGAGGGCGGTAGGTGTCGAGGAGTTCGCGGAGGCCGGAGTAGAGGGCTACCAGTCGCGGTCCCAGACCTCGGCTGCCGCCGCGAATGACGCCCGCCTCGCAAAATCGCAATCCCTCCGGCGACGACTCGATCACGGCGTAGCCCGTCACGTTGAGGCCGGGATCCACGCCCACGATTCGATATTGCCCGTTCGAGGCCTGGGCCAATGGGTTATCCTCCCTATTCGCATTGCGGGCGTGAACGATTGCGGTTGCGGGCGTAAGCGATTGCGGGATGCCCGCGGAAAGCTAGTGCTTTGTGACAGCTTAATTTGGAATTAGCCGACGTGTAA
>JAAZNR010000475.1 GCA_012798155.1 Thermogutta sp.
AATTTCTTTTGGGCTGATGGTACAGTATCTTAACAGTACGGGTTGATCAGCTTCGGTCCGGCTTGGTTCGCGAGTTGACGTATGCGACGAAAGAGAATGGCGGCGTGGGGAATGGTGGTCGCGGCATGTCTCCTTGCCCTCTTGGCGGTTCTCTACTGGCGAAAGCCGTTATCCGACGCGGTCGCGCTGGCCCAAACGACTTCTCCTCGGATTGGAACGAGTCGGCCGGTGCAAACCGCGGTGGCTAGGCCGTTGTCGAACGCGGCCATTCACGAATTTCCGGGCAAGGTGCGGGCTTGCCGTCGCGCGGAACTGGCATTTTCTGTTTCTGGGCTCTTGGAGGAGGTCAACGCGGCGGAAGGTTGCCGGTTCAGGGAAGGAGAGAGATTGGCGAGGCTCGATCAGCGAGACTTTCAATATGAACTGGCGCTAGCCAAAGCGAGGTATGTGGCGGCAGAAAAGGCGTTTCGCCGAGCGAATAGCCTCCGAAATGCCCGCGCGATTTCCGAAAGGGATTGCGACGAAGCGGAATCGCTGTTTCGCGTTGCCGAAGCGAGTGTTCAAATGCGAGAAAAGGCGCTGCAGGACTCGGAATTGCGAGCCCCTTTCGACGGCGTCGTTGCGACGAGGTATATCGAAAACCACGAACACATTCAGGCAAAACAGCCTATTCTCTCGTTTCAAGACATTGCCACCATCGAAATTGTCATCCAGGTGCCCGAGCGATTCGTCACTCACGGAGGCCCGCAAAGCCTCCACGCGCTGGCCGTGAGGTTCGGTGTGGACGGGGATCGCTGGCGAGAGGTGACGATTCGTGAATACCGTATGCAGTCGGATGCTGTGTGCCGGACCTATGATGTGGTTCTCGCGCTTCCACGGCCCGCCGATATTGCCATCCTGCCGGGCATGACGGCGACCGTTCGGGGAAGCGTTCCTCAAGACAAGGAAGACCAGAAGCGGCGTCCCTCATGCGTCATTGTACCTGTCGAAGCAATTGTCAACGACGGCGGAAAGACGTTTGTATGGGTCATTGCAGAGGCTGGAGGAATACCCCGAAAGACCCTCGTTGATCTGGGGGCACTGCGAGGAGACGGCGTTGAAGTGCATGCCGGCCTCCAACCAGGGCAACACGTGGCCATCGCTGGCTTGCACGCCCTGAGCGAGGACTCGCCTGTCCGCCCGCAGTCGCAAGACGCCGAGGGACTAGACCTATGAACCTCGCCGGATACGCCATTCGTCACAACGCGGTCACGCTCTTGGCCGTCGTGCTGCTAACGCTGGGCGGAGGGGTTGCCTACCTGAGGCTGGGGTGCCTGGAAGACCCGGAGTTCACGATCAAAGAAGCCGTCATCTACACGCAATACCCAGGGGCAACGGCCTCCGAAGTGGAACTCGAAGTCACCGACCCCGAGAACCTGCCACGCTATATCGCTGAGGCGCACGAGTACATGAGTCGGCTGTTGGCGGCCTAGGCGGCGGCAGACTCACCGTCACAGGAGGACTTGAATGACCGAGAAGCAAGC
>JAAZNR010000476.1 GCA_012798155.1 Thermogutta sp.
CCGGCCCGAACAAGGGTTTCACGTCGTCCGTCCGGCTTGGTCGCCGCAACCGCTGTGGATTCCCTACCGCTCGATTCGTGCGTGGCGATTCTTCTCGCCCCATCGCATTCCCTTGACGCTTCTGCCGATCGCGGACTACGAGGAGCGACCGGCCTTGGGCGGTTATTGGGGGCCGGGCATGGATCGCAACCTTGCGGGCGGACCGCTTGCGGTGGGCGACCGGCTTTTCGGCTGGGGACTGTCGTTGACGGCCCCCGCCCGGATCGCCTTTCCGCTCCCGCCCTCCGCCGTGGCCTTTCAATCTTGGTTCGGCCTCGATCGTCTCGCCGGTGACGGCGGCTCCGCCCGCGCCGGCGTCGCGCAGGTCGGCGTCGCGCAGGTCACCGTCTCGCAGGGCGGCATTTCGCAGGTCGGCGCCGCGCAGGCGGGCATCTCGCAGGCGGGCGCCTCGCAGGCGGGCATCTCGCAACGCCTGCTTTTGCGGAGCGACCTGTTGATCGGTTCTCGAACGCCGGAGGCCACCGGCCGTGTGGAATTGGCCGCCGAACCGGATTCCCGGCTGGTCCTGTTCACCGAGGACGCCGAGCAAGAGCGTCCCCCTGCCGCCGACGTTTGGAACGTCCGCGACTGCGTGGATTGGGGCGAACCGCTGTTGCTCCTCGACCCGGCGTGGATCCGGCAAGAGTTGCGGCAGCGCTGGACTTCGGCGATCGCGGCGTGGAGCGGCTGGCAGGTTGCCGGAGACCGTGAAAACCCGAACTGGACGCTGGAGGCGTATGCCGACTTGGAAGGCTCGCGAGATTCGCGAGATCCGCGTTTCGGCTGGGTCACGGTCCTTTCCGATCAACCGGATCAACCGCTGATCCTCTCTCGCCGCTTGACGGTTCCGGCGGACGCCGCCGAGCTTCAGGTCAGGGCCCTCGCGGTTCCGCCCTCTCCGCCCGTGCAAATCCGATTGCAGGCGGACGGCGATCTGCTCCGCGCGGCGCAACTACCCGGCCGCGGCCGCAGGGAATCGCTCGAGCCCATCACCGCGGCGATCACATCGCTCCGCGGCCGGACGGTCGATCTGCGGATCGAGGTCGCCGCCGCTGCGCCGGGAGCGAGGGTGGAATGGTACGCGATCTCGGTAACGGGGGAGAAGGACGACGCGGCGGGGGGCGAGGCGACGGACCGCCGGTGAGGGGCGAGGCGAGGGACCGGCGGTGAGGGGCGATTCCCGCGTGCCCCGTCCGTAGACCTTCGTAGCCGTTCACGCCCCTGCCCGGGCTGTCATTGGAACGCGGGAGGCGCAGAGGCTGTTTTTGAAACGCAGAGGGCGCAGAGGACGCGGAGAAGGAAGGAGGAGAACGAAGAATTGGTAGCCCGAACTCTGCGTTCTCCGCGTTCTCTGCGTTTCCATACTTTCATTCTGCGTGGCCGTCCCTGGGGCACAGGGAGCCGAAAAACGCATCCGTCCATTCACTCCCAAAGGCGGCAGTCCCATTGTCGCCGCTTTCTTCGCAAGCATGAACACGGTCCCCGTGAACGGTTACAGACCTTCAAAAGATCTCGCGATCTTTGAGTAGATCCCGGGGGTTTTGAATAGATATCGGCGTCTTTCAGTAGATGTCGGGGTCTTTCAGTAGATCTCGATACTCTTGACCACGCCCCCGCCGGAAGCGGCGGAGGCCGCCAAGCAGCGACCGGCCGCCGTGTAGAGGTCCTGGGGCGGGAAGTTGGGGGCCGGGGCCGCCACGTACGATACCCCGATCTGCAAGGTCAACGCCTTCGCGGTCGGCCAATCCTCGGCCGGCAGGCGGCTCATGATCCGCATCAGTTGGTAGCCGTAGCCGACCGCGGTTTCGCGCTCGCAGTCGGGCAAGACCCAGGCGCAGCCGAAATCGTGATAGGGCAGGCATGCGCTGCCCTGGTGCTCCCAGCCACGGCAGGCCGCCTCCAGCACCCGGCGGAGCACGGCCAGTCTCTCCAGCCCGAGCGTCATCACCAGCGACGGTCCGTCGACGAACTCCGCCAGCAGCAGGCTCAGGCCGAGGCGTTCGCGGCGGCACAGCGCCACGGCCGCTCGCAAGTGCCCCAACAAGCCGGGATCGAGGGTCGCCTCTTCCCAAGCGGGGAAAGATCGCGTGCTCGAGCGTGCCGCCGGCTGGGGCGCCGCGGCTCGCGGTTCGGGCGGGGGGAGTGACGGGGCGGCGGGCACCGCGCGAGGTCCCGACTCGGCGGGCGGCGCGGCAAAGTCCTCCGCCCCGCCGGACTCTGCCACGTGCGGTGCGATCGGTACGCCCTGCACGCACCGCCGCAAGGCGTCGTCCAGCTCCGAGGCCGGCAAGCTCCACGGGCGTTGGTCGGCCGCCGAACCCCCTTCCCGCAGCATGGCCTCCGCCGTCTCCGCCATCTTGGCCTGAGCTGCCGCCAGGAGGGAATCCACCGACCGCTCGGGCGGCAGTCGCACCGAAAAAATCTCCGCCAATTGCCGGACCTTTTCCTGGATCTCCCGCAACAGGGCCTCGGGGTCTTGCTTGGCGCCGCCGCCCAGCGCCCTCAGCTCCGCCGCGCATCGAGGCCACGATTCGGGACGGTCGTCGGCCAACACGCACGACAGGGTCTCGGCCGCGGAAAGGATTCGGCGGAGCGCGGAGGCGCGCGTCTCGGCCCGGCCGTCGGCGGAATGGATCGCCACGGCCTCGATCAACGAGTCCGGCATCTGCCAGTGCAGGAGCAATTTGGCCGACAGCGCCGTGTGGTCGAAACCGAGCGATTCCCGCTCCCGATAGTAAACGTCTTCGCCGCATTCGCGAATCTTTTCCAGCAAGCGTTGGTAGGGGGGGCCTAGCGTCTGGATCAGCACGAGCATGCCCAGGTCTTGCAGCAAACCGGCGATGAACGCCTCGTCGCCCGGCCGGCGAAAGAGGTTCTCCATCAGTTCGCGGGCGGCGACGGCCTTGGTGAGCGTATGCCGCCAGTACATGGCCAGAATCTTGGCTTCCAGTCCCTGGAACATGTCGGGCGGAAGACTGAAACCCAACACCAGCAGTTTGAGCGGCTTGGACCCGAGCAGGGCCAGGGCCTGGCCCAAATCGCCGACAGGGCGGCTGGGCGAATACAGTGAGCTGTTGACCACGCGGAGGATCTTGGCCGTCAGGGCCGGGTCCTTCTCGATGCACGCCTTCAGCGTGGCGGAATCGGCGTCCGGCGAATCGGCCAGATCGAGGACTTTCATGGCCACGCCCGGCAGGGAATACAGTCGCCCGGCCATCCCCGCCAGACGATTCAAGGTCTCGTTCACATTTTCCGTTAGCGTGGACACGTTTCCCGCCTTTGCGAACCGATCCCAAACTCCCAGGTGCTCCGCGGCCGGCGGCATAACGCGGCTGAAAAAGCGTCACGGCGGGTCGCGCTTGCCGGGACGCGCGGGAGGAAATAGCAGGCCCCCTCCGCCGGCCGGCCCGACGTCCCGCGGCGCGACCCGGGATTGACGCTCCCATGACAAGTCTAGCTTCCCGCCGCGGCCTGCGCCGGCCGCGGCCCGTTTTTCCGGCAATGACGAATCCGCCGAGGGTGATGGGGGCGGTAGCGGCCGCCTTCAGCGGTCGCCCTCAGCGGTCGAGGTTCTCGCCTTCCTCATCGCCGCCGAGGCGTTCTTCCAGCCCCAGTTGCACGAGCCGCCGATAGAGTCTCGGCCGCGACAACCCCAGCATCTTCGCGGCGAGGGTCTTGTTGCCGCGGGCGCGGCGCAAGGCCCGTTGCAGCAGTTCCTTTTCCACGTCCGCCAAAAATTGCGGCAAGGAGACGGCGGCCGGCCGCGCCGTCGCCTCGAGCTGCGATCGAACGGCGGAGACGAACGACCGCGGTAAGTCCGCGGCGCCGATCAGGGGGGCGGCGGTCTTTTCGTAGACCAGGCGCACCACGTCGCACAGTTCCTCGAAATTCCCCGGCCAAGCGTAAACGCTCAGCAAGTCGAGTGCATCCTGCGAAAACCCCAAGACTTGCTTTTGCCCCTCGGCGTTCCATTCTTCCAGCACGGCTTGTAACAAGAGGGGAAGATCTTCCCGGCGGGCCTGGAACTCCGGCACCTCCACGATCAAGACGCTGATGCCGGCCGCCAAATCCTCGGCGAAGACGCCCTTCGCGGCCGCGCGGAGCAGCGGTTCGCACGCCGTCGCCGCGATCCGCGGCCGGAGCGAGGCCGAAGCCGTCCATCTCCGCAGCACCAGTTGCGCATCGCTCGGCAGCCGGTCGACGTCCTCCAGCAGCAGCATGTCCGGGCGGGGCTTTTCGCCGCTCGCCGCTTGGAAGGCCTGAATCACGTCCTCCAGGACGTCGGCATCCAAGTCCGGGCAAGGAATGGGGATCAGCATCTGGTCGGGCGAGTTTCGCCAGGCATCGAACAGCGCCGCGGCCAGGAGACGTTTTCCGCTACCCGCCGGCCCGACGAAAAGGACGTTCTCATCCGTAGCGGACGCCGCTCGAAATTGCGATCGCAAGCGCGCCGCCGGGGGGCTATTTCCCAACAGCAAAGCGGGCATGCCCCGCGCCTTTCGCCCCGCCCGAAAGTCTTGCAAAAGTTGATGAAGCCGTTGCGCGTTCCGCTCGTCCTCGCCGGCAAGCGTTGCGGCGTCCGCCGGCCGGTCGGCCGTCTTTCCGGCGGAGTGCGAGGTCTCCGGCAGATCCTGGCCGTCGGCAATCGCCAGCAAGGCGCGAGGCGCACCGTGCGCGTCCAGGCGGAGGAACTGCACGGCCCGGCGTTTGACCCGGCCCTCTCCGGTCAGACAGGCGATCTCGGCTTGCGTGCGAGGACGTTCCATAGCGCCGGGAGGCGGACACAGCCCCGCCGCCAAGGCATCGCCGGGATCGACCGCCCCGCTGTGGAATGCGCAGCGGCGATCCAGAATCGCCTCTTCCGAACACCCCAACCACGCCAACAAGGCCTGATTGCAATAGCGAATCCGCCACGCGGCATCCACCAGATAAACCGGCTGCTCCACGTCGTCGAAGATGCGGACCAAGTGGGTGAAACGCCGTCGTTTGCCGGGCATCGCCGTGGCCGTCCCTCATGCCGTGCCGCCGTTTCTCCAGCCGATCACCGCCGACTCATCCCTCATCATATGCCGGGGCATCCCTCATATACTATTGTCCCAATATACTATTGTCCCTTGGTAGCCGTTCACGGACCGGCGTCGAGTTCGTCGGCTGCACTGGCGGCCACGGCCCGGTCTGTCTTCGAAATGCGGAGGCGCAGAGGTTGTCTTTGAAACGCAGAGGAGGCGGAGGGCACGGAGGAAGAAGAATTTCGGCATGGCCCGAATTCTGTCTTCTCTGCTTTCTCTGCGTGCTCTGCGATTCCATCTTTTCGTCTCTGCGTTTCTATCTTTTCCTTCGTCAAAGTCGTTCACGGGCCGTTGCAAGCCGAAAAACACAGCCGGCCCATTCACGCCCAAAGGAGAAAGTCCCCGTGACGTGAATAGTTACGTCGCTCGTTTATTATTGTCGTTCGTCTATTGTTGTTGCTCGCTTCGATTACGCATCGCTCGCGGAGTCGAACACGACTCGCATTGTCCACGATTGGCCGCCTTCTTTCAACGCGCCGACGCGAGCTTCGGGAGGCGGCTCGAGGCGGAACGATCACATCAAGCGTGTGGGCACGCCGTCCCCGCCGGGGGAGCGTTCGCGCAAGGGGTGTTCCCGCCGGCGGCGCGTTCCCGACAGGGGTGCCCCCCCTAGCGGCGCGTTCCCGGCAGGGACCACGTCGGGCGGGCTTTGCGGCGATCACGCGGGAAGCAATCACGCGGGAAGCACGATAAAATAGCCCAAGGCGGTATGCTGCTCTTGTTCGGAGGTCGAAGACGTGCCATTCTTGTTCGGAGGCCGAAGAACCGTGAGCGAGCCTTCTCCTTTGGCTTCCGGTACCGAGGCTCGATCGGGGGAAGCCGAGCGTATTTCGGAGCCTTCTCCCGCGGTCCTGCCCCATGGAATGACGGAATCGTGACGGTGAATGCCGGAATCCTCTGCCTGAACAAGCCGCCGGGCATAACCTCGCGCGATGCGGTGAACATCGTGCAGCGTCTGGCCCGGCCGCTCAAGGTGGGCCACGCGGGCACGCTGGATCCGGCGGCGCAAGGCGTCCTCGTCGTTTGCGTCGGCCGGGCGACCCGGCTGATCCCCTTCATTCACGAACTGCCCAAGTCCTATCTGGCGACGTTTCTGCTGGGACGTTCCAGCCCCACCGACGACATGGAGGCCGAAGTCACGCCGTTCGAGGGCGGGAATATCCCCGCCCTTGACGCGGTGCGGGCCGCTTTGCCGCGGTTCCTGGGCCGCATCGAGCAGCGGCCGCCGGATTACTCGGCGGTGAAGATCGCCGGGCGGCGGGCCTATGACTTGGCGCGACGCGGCAAAACCGTGGAACTCCGCCCGCGGACCGTGGAGATTTACCGCATCGAGCTGATCCGATATGAGTATCCCGAGCTGGAGCTGCGGGTGGAATGCGGATCGGGGACGTACATCCGGGCGTTGGGCCGCGATTTGGCGATCGCATTGGGGACGCGGGCCGTGATGGCCGCTCTGCTCCGTACCGCCATCGGCGAGTTTCGCGTGGAGAATGCCGTCGCCCCCCGTGCACTCGATCGCGAAAACTGGCAGGCGTTCCTGCGGCCGGCTCGGGAAGCGGTCCGGCACCTCCCCTCCCTGCGGCCTCCTGAGGACGACCTGCGGCGACTCCGCAACGGCGGCATGATCCCAGTCGATCTGACTTTACCGGTCGGGACCCGGATCGCCGTCCTCGACAAGCAAAACGAACTTGTCGGCATCTGCGAGACGGTCGAGCGGAACATCGCCAAGCCGCTCATCAATATCATGGGGGAAGGTTGAGGCGTCTCGTGACGGCGTAACGCGCTTCCGGCGCAAAGAATCCTGCTTATGCGGCGGGCGCCGCCGATGGATGGCGGCCGGGGAGGGGGCCGCATTGGGTCGTTTCCAGGCGGTGGGTCTGGTCGCCGCCGCCGAAAACCGTCAAGATCAAGGTTTTGTCACGCG
>JAAZNR010000477.1 GCA_012798155.1 Thermogutta sp.
CGACCGAACCGCGCACGGCGAAATCGATCGCTTGAGCGAGGAGAGGGGGCGGGAGCGGGGTCACGCGATGTCCCAACCAAGGGGGCGCGGCGGGGGCCGCCGCAACCGTTTCGAGCTGCGACTCCGGCAAATGGAGGCGCCGCACGAGGAAGTACGCGGCGGGCAGAGTCTCGGCAGCCGCACGGAGGATCGCTTCGGTCGTCTCTTGGATTTCAAGGTGACGACTCGCCTCTCGCCAGACGGCGGCTACGACCGATTGGGGGGCTGACACGGAGATTGGTCCCCAGAAAAAGGGCTGGAACCTGCCGACACATCCGTCACATCAAACGGATGCCCGTTTATTATAACGGATTCTGCCCGTTAAATATCAAGGCCATTTCTCGTCGAGGGTCCGTTCAAAATCCATATCTGATCGCAAGTTGTTATTAGGTAATGACTTGCAACATTCGCTTGGCGAACGGAAAGAGAGTTGCAGGTCAGAGACCCCGGGATCCGGTGTCGCTACATCGGCTGGAATTGTTGGAGGCACGACGAATTGTTAGAGGCACGAATAGGAGCCATTCGCTTCATGACGATCTTTGCTCCACGGTGTGCGATGGAACGGAGTGGGGCGGTGGGCCGGCACCAAGTCGGCTGCTCCAGGATTGGCGGCAGCGCCCGGCTGTGCAAGGACGCCCCAACTGGGCTGCGCCTAGGTTGCGGACTCGGCTTGTTGGCATTGAGCCTCGTCGTCGGGTGCGGCAAGTCGGAAAACGCGGTCACGCTGCTCAACGTCTCTTACGACCCCACGCGAGAGTTATATCAGGAAATCAACGGGATCTTTGCCGAACGGATATTGAAAGAAACGGGGGTTCGGGTCGAGATCCGGCAATCTCACGGCGGATCGGGGAAGCAGACTCGCGCGGTCATCGACGGCCTGGAAGCCGACGTGGTGACGCTGGCGGTCGCTTCGGATATCGATGCGATCGCGGAATTGCGCGGTTGGATTCGCCGCGATTGGCAAAGGCAGCTCCCGAATAATAGTTGTCCGTACACCTCTACGATCGTTTTTCTGGTTCGGAAAGGGAATCCCAAAGGGATTCGAGACTGGGACGACCTGGCTCGGGAGGACGTCGAGGTCGTGACTCCGAATCCGAAGACGTCGGGCGGCGCGAGGTGGAACTATCTGGCGGCGTGGGGCTACGCACTGAAACGCTCGCTGGGGTCCTGGGACAAACTCCGCGACCCCGCCGCGAAGGAAGAGGTCGCCCAGGCGCAAAAGGACGCGCAAGCGTTCGTGAAGCGGATTTTCGGCCGCGTCTCCGTGATGGATACGGGTGCCCGGGCGGCGACCAATACCTTCGTGCAGCGGGGGATCGGGGACGTGCTGATCGCTTGGGAGAACGAGGCCCTGTTGGCCGTCAAGGAACTGGGGGCGGACCGGCTGGAAATGGTGCTGCCCTCCGTCAGCATCTTGGCGGAACCCCCCGTGGCGGTCGTCGATGCGGTGGTCGATCGCCGCGGCACGCGGAAGTTGGCGGAGGCGTACCTGAAGTTCTTATACGAGCCGGAAGCGCAGCGGATCATCGCCAAGCACTACTTTCGTCCGTCGAATCCGGCGGTGGCGGAAGAATGCCGGGAACGGTTTCCCGGCCTGGAGCGGTTCACCGTGGAGGAGGTCTTCGGCGGCTGGGGGCGGGCCAAGAAGGAGCACTTCGACGACGGCGGCAGCTTCGACCAAATCATGAACGCCAAACCGTGAAGGATGCACGATGCATTCGCGATCCTGCAATCGAGGCGTGTTGCCCGGCCTGGGATTGAGCCTGGGTGTCACGCTTGCCTATTTGGGAGTGATGCTGTTGCTGCCCTGGGCGGCGCTGGCCGGGTTCCTGGCGTCGGGCAACCGGCAGGCGATCGTCGCCACGCTCCGGGAGCCGCGGGTCTGGGCGGCCGTGCGGCTCAGCTTCTCCACGGCCCTGATCGCCGCCCTGCTCACCGCTGTGATGGGTTTCTTAACCGCCTGGGTGCTGGTCCGCTATCGGTTCCCCTTCCGAAGGTGGCTGGACGGTCTGATTGACCTCCCTTTCGCGCTGCCCACGTCCGTCTCCGGCATTGCGTTGACCACGCTCTTTGCCCCGAACGGCTGGATGGGGCGGCTGCTGGAGCCTATGGGAATTCAGGTCGCTTATACGCCGGTCGGCATCGTGATCGCCCTGATGTTCATCGGGCTGCCGTTCGTCGTGCGGACGCTGCAACCGGCGATCGAAGATCTGGATCCGGCCATGGAGGAAGCGGCCGCCTGTTTGGGAGCCGGGCATTGGGCGACCTTTCGGCGCGTCGTATTTCCCAGCCTGTTTCCCGCCCTGGTGACCGGCGCCACGCTGGCCTTCGCCCGCGGGCTGGGGGAATACGGATCGGTCATCTTCATCGCCGGCAACCTGCCCATGAAGACCGAAATCGCCCCGCTCTTGATCGTGATCAAGTTGGAGGAATACGACTACCAGGGCGCGGCGACGCTGGCGGTCTTGATGTCCGCCATGTCTCTGTTGGTGCTATGGGGCATCAACCGCTTTCAGGCGAGGGTCGAGGCCTATCGGTATGGGGAGGCGGCGTCATGAGTCTTCCCAGCGTGGAGAATCGGCCGCTCGTCGGCGATGGGGACGCGAAACCGCTCGGCGAAGAATCGCCGGGCGGCCGCGGCACGGGCGCCGAGGGCGGGGGCCGGCTGCTGCACGCGGCCTTGATCGCGGTCGTTGTCGGCTTTCTTTCGGCCTTCCTGATCCTGCCTTTGGTGCTGGTTTTCAGCGAGGCCCTGCGACACGGATGGCGGGCCTATGCAACGGCAATTACCGAACCAGAGGCCCTGGCCGCCGTGCGGCTGACCTTGCTGGCCACGGTTGCGGCCCTGGTGCTGAACACGGTGTTCGGCCTGTTTGCCGCTTGGTGTTTGGGCAAGCATCGCTTTCGCGGACGCAATATCCTCGTTTCCCTGATCGATTTGCCCTTTGCCGTATCGCCCGTCGTGGCCGGGTTATTGCTGGTCATGTTGTTCGGCCGCCATGCCTGGCTGGGCGGGATGTTC
>JAAZNR010000478.1 GCA_012798155.1 Thermogutta sp.
CGTGCGTACGGAGCGCTACAAGTACATCCATTATCCGCACGGCGACGGCACCCCGGATCGCCACCGCGCGGAGCTGTACGACCTGCAAAACGATCCCGGGGAGCGTTACAATCGGATCGACGATCCGGCCTACGCCGCGGTGCTGCAAGAGTTGAAGGCCGAATTGCGGCGGTTACAGGAAGAGACCGAGGCACTGCCGGATCGCATGCCGCTGGATGAAGGCGTGAAGACCGAGCTGCCCGAGGCCTCCATCCGCTGAGCGGCATGGTCGCAAAGCCGGGACATTCCTTCCCCAACGAGAGGACCGCCGGTCCGCGCGGGGACTTGCTTTTAGTTTTACCGCGCAGGATCGCCGAAACCGGCTTAGCGATCTTACGCAGATTCATAAAGCTGCGTACCTCAGTTTGCCCAGGTTGTTGTCCTGCGCAGTAAAATTAAGACGTAAAGGGAACCGTCACCATGAATCGGAAGCTTCCAACGGAGCGTCGTGCGTTTCTGCGTGTGGCCGCGATGAGCGCCGCGGCTTCGGCCGTCCCGATGTGGATTCCGCGCTCCGTGCTGGGCGAAGGCCCCCGCCCCGGCGCGAACGACCGCATCACCGTGGGCGTGATCGGGACCGGCGGGCGATCCAACCTGCTGATCGATCAACTCCCGGAGCAGGGGCAGATCCTGGCCCTGTGCGATTGCTTCCTCGCCCGGGCCGACGACACCAACGCCAAGAAGGGCGGGGGCAAGTGGGCCGTCTATCAAGACCACCGGCAGCTCCTCGATCGCAAGGACATCGACGCGGTCATCGTGGGCACGCCGGACCATGCCCGAGTTTACGTCTGCATCCACGCCTGCCAGGCGGGCAAGGACATTTACGCCGAAAAGCCGCTCACGCTGTGCATCGGCGAAGGCCGGGCCCTGGTCCGCGCCGTCCGCAAATACCAGCGCGTGTTTCAGGTCGGCAGCCAGCAGCGCTCCATGGCCATGAACCGGCTTGCCTGCGAATTCATCCGCTCCGGCAAGCTGGGCAAGATCCGCGTCGTGCAAGGGGTCAATTACCCGGGGCCGAAGTTTCCCCCGGAATTGCCCGAGGAGCAGAAACCCCAAGACCTGGACTGGGACCGCTGGCTCAACCAGGCCCCTCTGCGGCCGTACAACAAGCAGTTGCATTACGGCTGGATGGCGTGGTGGGACTACTCGGGCGGCGAGATGACGAACTGGGGCGCCCACGGCTTGGACCAGGTGCAATGGGCGCTGGGCAAAGACGGCACGGGGCCGGTGGACATCCGGCCGCAGGGACCCGCCAAGGACATGAACGCCCCCGTCCACATGAAGTACGACGACGGCACGCCGCTCCGCCTGGAGCTTTCGGCCGCGCCGATGGGCGGAGCCGTCTTCTCCGGCGAGAACGGCCGCATCGAAATCAATCGCAACAAGTTCACCTGCAATCCGCCGGATTTGATCCGAGACTTGCCGCCGCAAGAGGAAATCGACAAGTGGCGGGACGAGGTCGCCCTCTGGCAGGCCAAGTATCACATGGAAAACTGGATGGATTGCATGCGGACGCGGGAGTTGCCCGTCGCCGACGTGGAGATCGGCCACCGCTCGATCAGCATCTCGCATCTGGCCAACATCGCCCGCTACCTGGGGCGGCGCCTGCAATGGGACCCCGCCCGGGAGGTGTTCCTCGGCGACGACGAGGCCGACGCCTTGGTCCTCCGCCCGCGGCGGGCGGGCTACGAATTGCCGGAGGCGTGACCGGGCGGGTCGCATCCTCGCGGCGGGTCGCGGCGGCCGGCCCTCAGCGGCGTCCCGCGTAGTCGGCCCCCACCGACCGCTTGGGGACCTCCACGATCATCGGCTGGAGGTCGAAGGGGATGCCCACCAGCCGCTTGGGCTGATAGCCGATGGAGGAGACTCCCGGCGGTCCGGGCACCGGGTCGGCGGCGAAGGTCTTCATGACGGCCACGATCCGCGGGTCCAGTTCCGTCTTTCCGTCCGCCCGCGGCGTGCCCAGCGAATCGAAGCCGCCGACCGTGACGATGCTCACGGCGCGGTCGTGGAATTCGTAGGCCTCGTAGCCCTTGGCGCGGAGGGCCAGCGTCAACTCATGCGCCCGCCGCGCCGCCTCCGCGAGCTTGCTCTCGAACCTGGCTTCCCCCCGTTCGATCGCCCGAATCTTGGCCTGGTCGATCACCACCTCGCCCGTGAAATGGGCCACCTGAACCGTGTACCGGGCCGGGCAATTCAAGAGGTTGTATTCATACCCGTCGTTCAATTCCAGGAGAAACTTGTCCACGCCGTTGGGTTTGAAGTATTCGTCCGGCAAGAGGGGATTGGCGGTCAAGAACGCATGCCCCATGGGGCCTTTGTGTTTCTTCTCGTTGTCGTCCGTGAGCAGCGATTGCTGGATGGTCCGCAGTGCGGCCAAGGTCCGGGAGGTGGGGGCGTCGGGGCGGGCCTCCAGGCACTGCGGGCGGCTGTATTTGATCTTTTGCAAGGTCTGCTGCGCGGCCGGGTCGTCCACCGAGGAAAAGTCGCCCACCAACACGGCGATCTCGCGAATCTCATCCCCCGCCCGATAACGCCACGCATTCCGCTCCCCCTCGCCGCGGTCCAGGCGGAACTCCTTCTCATACAAATAGGACTTCAATTTGTATCTCTGGCGCAACTCCAAGACCAATTCCTTGGCCTGCTCCTCGGCCCGATCCCCGGAAAAGCTGCACGCCATGATGAGCCACGGACCGTTCTTTTCCGTTAGGCGGTAGTCTTTTTGCGGGTCGGCGTCGACCTTGGTGAACGTGAAGAGATTGTCCCAGGGGGCCGCGCGGCTGATTCCCGCCAAAAGCCCCAAAACAAGCCCCAACGCCGCCACTGCCAAGCCGCGACGGGCGAAGGAGCGGAACGCCCACAGACGTTGCTTGAGAGCCATCCTTGGCCTCCTTCCGAGATCGGAATGGGTCGGTTCGATCTTTCAAAGCCGGTTTGACGGAATCCGCGAGGCTGTTCCGAAGCGTCCTCCGGCACAACAGGACATAGCGACCGTGATGTGCCCGCCGCCCGGCGCGGGGAATCCCTTCCCCGAGGCAAAGTGTAGCGAGAATCGCCCGGCGCCGAAAGGCCGGTTCGCGGATTATGACGTTTTCGGCCGTCTCGCCGTCCTCTCCGGCGTCGACCGGGTGACTGCGGAAATATCGGGCTGGCTGGGGTCGAAGCGTAGCGCAGCCCCCAGACAGCCGTTTTCACGCTGCCTCCACCACCAGCTTACGCTGGTGGCTCACATTTGCGTTACGAAACCGTGCAGAGACACGCCGGGTGGCTGGGGTCGAAGCGTAGCGCAGCCCCCAGACGCGTGGGTGCCACTGCCGGCTTGTCCGGCAGAGCAGGCGGGGCACCGGCTTTCGCCTGTCGGCCGCCGTACGTAGAATCAAGTTTTCCCCACCCGGGCGGAACTTGCCGAACGAGGCCCGTTCCCAAACGCCATCCGCTTCGTCGCGAGCCTGGCCGGCCCGAGCCGGTGGGGTCGCTTTCCACGATCGGCTTCCCGTCGAGGTTATCCATGACAGAGAACATGACAGAGAAAAAGCTCTTGCGCGTGGCGGTAATCGGGGGTGACGGCACCGGGCCGGAGGTCACGGCGGAGGCGGTCAAGGTCCTCCAGGCGGCGGCCCGCCTGGAGAACTTCGAGATCGAGTTCCATGACTTCGACCTCGGCGGCGAGCGCTACCTGAAGACGGGCGAGATTCTACCCGAAGAGGTCTTCCAGGAATTGAAGACCTTTCCCGCCATCCTCTTGGGCGCCATCGGGCACCCCGACGTCCCGCCCGGCGTCCTGGAACGGGGCCTGCTCCTCGAGCTGCGTTTCCGGCTCGATCAGTACATCAACCTGCGGCCGGTGAAGCTCTATCCCGGCGTGGAGACGCCCTTGAAGGACAAGGGGCCGAACGACATCGACTTCGTCGTCGTCCGCGAGAATACCGAGGACCTTTATACCGGGGTGGGCGGCTTTCTCAAAAAGGGCACGCCGGACGAGGTCGCCATCCAAACCGCCGTCTTTACGCGGAAGGGCTGCGAACGCTGCATCCGCTGGGCCTTCGAATACACCCGCAGACGCAACGCCAAGAAACGGCTCACGCTGGTGGCCAAGACCAACGTCTTGACCTACGGCCACGACTTGTGGCGGCGGACCTTCCAAGAGGTAGCCAAGGAATATCCGGATATTCAGACCGACTATAACCACGTGGACGCCTGCTGCATGTGGATGGTCAAGAATCCGGAATTCTACGACGTGATCGTGACCACCAACATGTTCGGCGACATCATCACCGACTTGGCCGCCATCCTCCAAGGCGGGATGGGAGTGGCGGCGGGCGGGAACATCAACCCCGAGCCGGGCGGAACCAGCATGTTCGAACCGATGGGCGGCAGCGCCCCCAAGTACACCGGCAAGGGCGTCATCAACCCCATTGCCGCCATCGCCGCGGGGGGAATGCTGCTGGAGCAGGCGGGCTTCGCGTCGGCCGCCGCCAAGATCAACCGGGCCATCCAAGTCGTCACCGGCACCAAGATGAAGAGCCAGGCCGCCGGGAAGATGGGCTATTCCACGTCGCAGGTCGGCGACCTGGTCGTCGAGGCCCTCGGCGCCTTGTAATCTACCGCCCTATGCCGATAATGTAC
>JAAZNR010000479.1 GCA_012798155.1 Thermogutta sp.
GCCGCGGCGCGGCGGACGCGCGACCTGTGGTTCGGTTCGCGCCTGCTGTCGGAACTGAGCCGGGCGGCCGCACAGGCGGTGAAAGATGCCGGCGGCGAACTCATTTTCCCCGCCGATCTCGAGGTCCCCGCCGATCGCAAGACATCCGGCGTCGCCAACGTGATCCTGGCCGAGCTTCCCGAAAACGACCCTGCGCGCGTCGCCGCAGACGCAAAAGGGGCCGTCGGGCGGAAATGGGGGGAGTTCCGCGACGAGGCGTACAACGCCGTGTCGGCCTGCATCCGCAAGAAAATCTGGGACGATCAAGCGGACGACGTGATCGAGTTCTACGCCGCTTGGGTAACCCGGTCAAACGACTACCAAGCGGACCGGGCGCGTGTCATGCGCCTTTTGGCCGGCCGCAAGAATTGCCGCGACTTTTTGCCCGCCAAGGGATGGCCCGGCGTGCCCAAGTCCTCGCTGGACGGCCGACGGGAAAGCGTCCTCAAGGATTTGCGAGTGGAGAGGATTCCCGAAAGGGAACGACGGTTGCTGCGGCTGCGCGACGGCGAACAGTTGGATGTGGTGGGCGTCGTCAAGCGTGTGTGGGGCGGAAACCGGCCTTATCCCTCCGTTTCCCGCGTGGCGGCCGACCCCTGGGTCCGTGGAAACCAACACCGATCGGCCTTCCAGGACTTGATCGAGGTGTGCAAGGGTTTTCCGGACGACGTTCTGCACGGGCTGAGCACCAAGGTTTTCCCCCAATACCGGAGCTTCCCCTTCGAGGGGTCGGCGGTCTATCGCTCGCGGTTCCACGAGTTTCGACAAGAGGCCGCCGTCTCCGAGCAAGAAGTGGCGCGCTTGGCCGAGACCCTGGAGCGGCTCCCCGAACCGGAACCGTATGTGGCGGTCTTGGTCGCGGACGGCGACCGGATGGGCGAGTTGATCGCCGACCTGAAATCGCCCGATGACCATCGCGCGTTTTCCAGATCGCTGGCGAGTTTCGCCCAAAAGGCCGACGACATCGTCATGGAACATTACGGGTTTCTGGTTTACGCGGGCGGGGATGACGTCCTCGCATTTCTTCCCGTCGATCAATGTCTGGCCTGCGCGGCCGCTTTGCGCGAGGCGTTTCTCGAATCCCTGAAAGCCTATCCGAAGGCGTCGCTTTCCGTCGGCATCGCCGTGGGGCATTTCATGGAAAACCTCGAGGACTTGCTGGAATACGGCCGGGCGGCGGAAAAGGCGGCCAAGGACCCCGATCGCGACGGGTTGGCGGTCCACCTGTATAAGCGGGGCGGGGCGCCCATTCGCACGCGCGCCCGCTGGACAAAACCCCCGCAGGAACAGCCGCAGCAAAAGCCGCAGCAACAGCCGCAGGAACCCCCACACGAACGCCCGCACGAGCTCCCGCACAAACGCCTGCACCGGTTGGCCGAGCTGCTTCTCACGGACGTGATCCCCTCGAAATTGCCCTACGAGCTTCGCCGGCTGGCGGATCTGTACGCCGATTGGCCCGAGCCTGACGAGACCGTCGCTTCGGCCATGCGGGCGGACGTGCTGCGGATTCTGGAGAAGAAGAAATCCGGCAAGGGTCCGGGCGAAGTGCGTGCGGCCCTGGAGGATTTGGTCAAAGAACTGAGCCGGCCGGCCGACCTGCGAGGACTGGCCGAGAACATGCTTGTGGCCCGGCAATTGACGCGAGCTTTCAAGCAAGCGGCGTCCGCCCCGGCCCACGCCGACCCTCAGGAGGTGCATGAATGAGCGTCCAATACGTAAAGTTGACCGCCCGCGACCCGATCATCGCCCGCGACGGCCGCCCGTTCGGCGTGGGGCAGGGAAATCGCATGCGAAGCCTGGATTGGCCTTTGCCCTCCGCGGTGGCGGGATCGTTTCGCACGGCC
>JAAZNR010000480.1 GCA_012798155.1 Thermogutta sp.
AGGTGACAATTTTTCGCACTCCCGGGCTGCTCCATGACTTCCTCCAACCCCTCCGAATCCGAATTCGACGAATCCCGGCAATCGTCCTCCTCCGGGGACGAGCCTGTTTCCGATTCCGGCGGCGAGCCTGTTTCCGAGGTCTCCGGTGCATCTTCGGAAGAAGGGCAGGCGGATGTGGAACAGGCTGTGGCTCTCGCCTCCGAAAAGCCCGAACAAGAGGGAGGCAAGGCCCCCAAGCCGCCTTTGGAGTACGAGCACGCCATCGAGGAGGTGGAGCCTTGCAAGCGCCGCGTCCTGGTGACGATTCCGCGGCGCGAGGTGCAGCGGTTCTTCGCCGACGAATTGAGCGAAATCAAGGACACGGCGGCGGTGCCCGGTTTTCGTCCCGGTCACGTCCCTCGGAAGCTGCTGGAGAAGCGCTACTGGGTCGAACTGAAGGACACGCTGAAGGCCAAATTGCTGTTGGCGGCCTTCGAGGACTTGTCCGAGAAAAATGCCTTTGCGCCGATTTCTGATCCCGATCTGGACCTGGACAGCGTGGAGTTGCCGGATGAGGGCGATTTCGTATTCGAGTTCAGCATCGAGGTCCGCCCGGCATTCACGGTCGAGAATTGGAAGGGGTTGAAGGTCTCGAAGCCCGTCTACGAGATCACGGATGCGTACCGCGAGCAACGGGTCCGCCAGATTCTGGAGGCGGAGGCCGACTTGATGGAGGTGGACGGCCCCGCCGGGATGGGCGACTACATCGTCGCCGATCTCACGCTGAGGTCGGGCGAGCGGACCATCAATTCGGCGGAAAACGAGACGATTCGGATTCGCCCCACGCTGAGCTTTTTCGACGGGATCGCCGACAAATTCGGCGAGAGCATGGTGGGCGTCCGGGCGGGCGAGACGCGGACTTGCCCGGTCACTGTCTCCGAGGAATGCCGAGACGCGGAGTTGGCCGGCAAGACCGTCGAGGCGGTGTTCAAAGTTCGAGCTGTCAAGCGGCACGACCTGGCCGGTCTGGCGAAGCGGTTCGGCACGACCGAGGCGGCGTTGGTTGAGGAGTTCCGTGAGGACCTGAATCGGAGGATGGCGTCGTATTTGGAAAGCAGGCGGGCGGAAAGGCTGCGGACGCAAGTGCTGGACCAATTGATCGGCCAAATCGACTTCGATTTGCCCCGCGACTTGGTCAAAAATCAGACGGCACGGGAGGTCCGCCGGATGGCACTGGAATTGCAGTCCGAGGGCTTCACCAAGGAAGATATCCAGGCTCGGCTCAATCAATTGCAGCGCGAGGCCGCGAAAAGTGTGGACCGCCTGTTGCGGGAGCACTTCGTGCTCGAACAACTGGCGGAGCAGGAGGGGATCGACGCCTCCGAGGAGGATCTGGAGCGGGAAGTGATTCGCATCGCGGAGCAGACGGACGAAAGCCCGCGGCGCGTCCGGGCGAGGATCGAGCAAGAGAACGCCTGGGACGTGCTGCGGAACCGGGTGATCGAGCGCAAGGTCATCGAGCGAATCTTGGAGTTCGCGGAAATCGAAGAGTCGCCCACGACCATCGACGAAGAAGCGGAGGACGAGGGGCTGGAGTTCGCGTTGGCCGAAAGCGTGGCTCGCCCCCAGACCGACGAGGCCGCGGACCAGGCGCCGGCCGGGGATGCGTAAAGGATCGCGGGAACGTCAGGTGCTCGCGAAGATTCCCGAACAGGGCGAGGAACCGCGCGGATCGACGCGGTTCTTTTTTTGGGACTATGCTTGTTTTTTGGGACTATGCTTGAGAAATCGCGGAACCCTCGCCGGACGGACGGCGCCGCGCCGTTCGCCGTCCCGCGCGGGGGCCGGGCGCTCGTGCCGCATGTGGTCCGAAAGGACGGCATCGAAGAACGATAGGAACCGACCATGGACGACCCCCTCCTTTCCTTGCGTCCCATCCTCGACCCCGTCGCGAGCTATCGCGATTACCAGCGGCAACGGCAGTTGACGTTGGGCGATCTGCTGCTGGAGAACCGCATCATCTTGCTTCAGGGCATGATCCACGACGGGAACGCCAGCGAAGTAATCATGAAGCTGCTGTATCTGCAAAGCGAGAATCGGCGGAAGGAGATTCATTTCTACATCAACTCGCCCGGCGGCAGCGTGAGCGCCACCCTGGCGATCTACGACACCATGCAGATGGTCAGTTGCCCGGTCGCCACGTACTGCGTAGGGCTGGCCGCCAGCGGGGCGGCCGTGCTCCTGGCCGGCGGGACCAAGGGGCGACGGTTGGCCCTGCCGCACGCCAAGGTGATGATTCACCAGCCCTACGGCCAGGTGGGCGGGCAGGTCTCCGACATCGAGATCCAGGCCCAGGAAATCCTCCGCACGCGGGACCTGCTCAACGAGATTTTGGCCCAGCACACCGGCCAGCCGCTGGAACGCATCGCCAAGGACACCGATCGCGATTTCTACATGACCGCCGAAGAGGCCAAGAATTACGGTGTCGTGGACGACATCCTGAAGAAGCAGGCGGTGGAAGACGAGGAACAGAACGCTTGATCGAGCCGGCGCCGGGCGGCCGCCGCGGGGCGGCTCCGGCGGTCCGCTTCGCGTGCCTTCGCCAGGGAGACGGAACCCATGACACTGATACCCTTCGTGATCGAACGGACGGGCCGAGAAGAGCGGGCGATGGACATCTACAGCCGCCTGCTCCAGGATCGCATCGTCTTCATCGGAGCCCCCATCACCGACGAACTCGCCAACGCCGTCGTGGCCCAGCTCCTGTTCCTCCAATCCCAAAACCCCAAGGCCGACGTGCACCTCTACATCAATTCCCCGGGCGGGAGCGTGACCGCCGGGCTGGCCGTCTACGATACCATGCAGTTCATCCGCTGCGACGTGGCGACCTATTGCATCGGGCAATGCGCCTCGATGGCCGCCGTGCTCCTGGCGGCGGGGACCAAGAATAAACGCTTCGCCCTGCCCAATTCCCGGATCATGATCCACCAGCCGATGGCGGGCATGGAAGGCTCGGCCTCCGACATCCTCATCCACGCCAAGGAGTTCAGCGCCCTCAAGAAGCGGCTGAACACCATCCTCCTCACGCACACGGGCCGGCCGCTGGAGGAAATCGAGCGCGATACCGACCGCGATCGCTTCATGTCCGCCGAGGAAGCCCGCGATTACGGCCTGATCGACCAAGTCATCGAACGCGCCCCCGAGCCGGAGCCGGCGGGAACGTGACATCCTTCGCCCCACGCCGCCAGGCGCGAGGCGGCGGAATGCCTCACGCCGGGACGGGGACCTCCTCGACCAGCCGCGCCACGAGCGATTCCACGGCCTCCCGCTGGTTGCCGTGCAGGTAACCCTGCGGGATGACGCGGTGCGCCAAGACGGGCACCGCCAGGGACTGGATGTCGTCCGGCACCACGTAATCCCGCCCCGCCAGCATCGCCGACGCCTGCGCCGCCCGATACAACATCAGCGTGCCGCGGACGCTGACGCCTACCCGCAATTCCGGGCAGCGCCGCGTGGCGTCCACCAGTTCCAGAAGATATTGGTCGATCTCCCGCGTCGTCCGGACCTTGCGGACCGAGGCTTGCAGCGAGAGGATCTCTTCGGCCGATGCCGCCGGCTCCAGGTGATCCACCGGTTCGCCGTTCTGATGCTGCGACAAGAGTTGCAGCTCCCAATCCCGGGCGGGATAGCCCAGCGAGATTCGCAGCAGAAAACGATCCATCTGGCTCTCGGGGAGCGGATACGTCCCCTCGAACTCGATGGGGTTCTGCGTGGCGATGACGATGAAGGGTTTGGGCAGCGGATAGGTGCGGTTCTCCACCGTCACCTGGAACTCGTTCATGGCCTCCAAGAGGGCGCTTTGGGTGCGGGGCGTGGTGCGATTGATCTCGTCCGCCAGCACGACGTTGGCGAACACCGGCCCCGGATAAAACACGAATTCCCGCTTCTCCGCGTGGAACAGACTGCTCCCCGTGATGTCGCTCGGCATCAGGTCCGGCGTGAATTGGATGCGTTGGAAGACGCCGTCGATACTGCGGGCGAGGGCCTTGCCCAACAGGGTCTTGCCCACCCCCGGCACGTCTTCCAGCAGGATATGTTCGCCGGCCAAGAGGGCCGTCAGGCAGAGCCGGATGACCTCGTCCTTGCCCAGCAGCACCCGGCCGATGTTGGCGTGCAAGCGGCGGACGACTTCGGGGGATCGGTCGAACATGATCAGGCCCAGTGAGATGGATTGCAATCGCAACGGGGGGCATCGCGGCGGCCCGGCACGCAACACGCCGCGCGGCTGGGGACGCAGCGTAGCGCAGCCCCCAGTCGCCCGTTTTCGCGCTGCAGGCAGCCGCCGGCCGGTTGGGTGGCTGGGGACGAAGCGTAGCGAAGCCCCCAGACGGCCATCTCCCCGGCGTACCCACCGCCGGCTTACGCCGGCGGCTCGCGTTGGATTGCGCTATAACACCACCAGCTTACGCCGGCGGCTCGCGTTCATCGTGCGGCCGCGGGGGTGCCA
>JAAZNR010000051.1 GCA_012798155.1 Thermogutta sp.
CAGCAGCGTCCCCACGGCTCGATCCAGTCCGGTTAAAGCGAATACCCCGAGAAGAAAGCTGCACGCCGCGGCGACTTGCCACACCAGGCGTCGCCGGTCCAGCCCCACGCAAATCCGCTCGACGAGGATCGCCGCAAGGTAAACCATGCCCACCGTTACGGCGGCGAAAGCCCAAGGGAGATACCAGGCAGCTCGCATGATTCGGACCTCGTTCACCGTAGGATCTGCGGCGAAGCATTCCCTCGCGTCGGTATTGCCGGCGCGACGCCCTCTCCATTAACACCCGGGCTGGTGGGGTGTTTCCGTGTCTTTGCGTTCCGCGATCAGCCGCTCCAAGGCCTCCAGTTCCTCACGGCTGACGTCGCGCGAATCCAGCAGTTGGCAGACCGCCGCGGTAAGGCTTCCCTTGAAAATGCGATCCACGAATTCCGCCGCGGCGGAACGCGCTACGGCGTCCTCTTTGACCAAGGGAAAGTACACGAACCGCCGCCCGTCCGGGCGATGGGCGACGAGCTTGCGGGCCTCCATCTTGCGGAGCATCGTGGCGACCGTGGTGTAGGCGTACCGCGCCGCCCCGAGCGCCTGGTGTACTTCCGTGACGCCGCACTCCCCCTGCTGCCATAAGACCCGAAGTATTCTCAGTTGCAAATCTCCAAGCCGCAGCTTTGCGGGACGCATGAGTGACTCCTGATCGGTAAAGTGAGTCCGAAGTTTCGTCCGTGGCCGAGCGATTTCGCGAATAAACCGCAAGGTTCGTTTACCTTGGTAATACTACCAGGGTAGTTGATTCCTGTCAAGTAGCTGTTTGGGCCGGTACTGTGGAAAATCCCCAAAACCGCGGGATGGAACACGGCGTCGTCCGGGCTGGGGACAAGTAATGTCGCGGCCGAGGGTATCGGGTGAGCCTTTTGCGCGGATCTGGGCCGCGACAGCGCTTGGTCCTGCTTGGCGCTCCGCCGGAGGGCACCGCTTCGTCGCGTCCGCACTGTGGTGCAGGATTTTCCGTGGTGTCTGCGAGGTCACTCATTTCCCGCCGCACTGGGCCACGACGGAGCACGGCCCTTCAGCGCTCCACCGACCGATTCCGGACGCCGTCGCGATTCGCGGCATTTACAAGATGCGGGAACGACACAAACGGCTTTTGCCTTCACCCGCCTTTGACATGTCGCGGAAGAAGGCATAGAATCAGGGTTTGAATTGCGCGAGGAGACTCGCGAAGTTTCCGGTCGATGCCGGCGGGGAAATGCACCGATTCCCTTCATTCGAATCGGCGGTCGTTTCCGACGGCGGCGACCCAGAAGCTCTTGCGGGGCGGTAGCTCAGTTGGGAGAGCGCTAGAATCGCACTCTAGAGGTCGGGGGTTCGACTCCCCTCCGCTCCACTCCACCGGGTCGCGTGACAACCTATGCCACGCGACCCTTTTTCGTGCCTATTTCAGCACTTACGGCACGCCGGACCCCGTAAATCTTTTCGCAACCGATCCCCGTCATAATGCCACCCGTACCCCCCTTTGGTCATATCTTGCATCACGTCATTGCAAGAACCATTGCAAGAACCATTGCAAGAAACGAAACGCCTTACAGGGTCGCGGCGTCGCCGTCCGGTCCCCCCTCCAGGCCGGGCAGGGCCTCGACCGCTTCGGCCATGTCCGCCAGTCCGGCGTGGGTGTACACCCCCAGCGTCATGCCGACCGTGGAATGCCGCATCACCTCTTGCGCCACCTTAGCCGGTACCCGCGCCCGCGACAGCCAGGTCGCCGCCGTGTGCCGCAGGGCGTGCAGGTCCACGGTCCGGCCGCTCCCGTCCCGTTTCTCGATCCCCGCGACCGCCAAGTCTCTATCGAACACCCGAAGCAGCCCGGCAGGCACGTCAAACACCGGCTCATCGGCCGGTGCGGTGCCTATCGTGATGACGCGGGCCTTGCCGGCCAGGTGCTCGCGGATCGCCCCGGCCAAGTCCCGCCGCAACGGAATCGTGCTCCCTTGCCGGTTCTTCTCGTTCTCCGCCCGTAACCGGATGCAAGGCGGGTCGGCGTCCAGCCGCACGTCCGCGATCCGCAACGTCGCCGCCTCGTTCTTCCGCAACCCGGTGTACAGCATCAGGCGGTACAGCAACGCCCGCTCCCGCCCCTCGGCGTCCAGGCGTGCGATCACCTCCGGGTGCTTCGCCAAACGCTCCCGTGCCCGTGCCACGGCCCCCGGCAAGTCGTCCACGGTGAGGGGGCGATACGTCCACGACGCCCGTTTCCCCGGCCGCTTCGGTGCGGTGACGACATCCCGGCCGTACTCGGCCAGGGATCGCCAACGGGCCGCGTACAGCAACCGACCGGCCTCGTCAGGCGTCAGTGCCCGCCGCTCCCGTCGCCGGTCCGCCTTCACGTTCGCCGCCGGCAACGTCCGAAAAGGATTCCTCAACAGCCGGCCGTTCTTCTCCAGCCATGCCGCGAAGCTCGATAACGCCCCCCGGTATTCGTTCCGCGTCCGGGCCGACATACC
>JAAZNR010000481.1 GCA_012798155.1 Thermogutta sp.
CCGAAAGGTCGCCGCGCTCGCGTTGCCTCCACGGCAAGCAGACATCGTAGCAAACCCCGCGGGGCTTGTCACTATCCGGGAGCGATCCGGGAGCGGATTCCGCCGGCCCGCGGCCTGGGTGGTCGGGGAATCCGCTGGGTGGCTGAGGAATCCGCTAGGTGGTCGGGGAATCCGCTGAGTGGCTGAGGAATCCGGTAGGTGGCCGGGGAGTGGGCTGGGTGGCTGGGGTCGTAGCGGAGCGGAGCCCCCAGCAGATTCTCTTCGTAGCGTTTCCACGGCCGGCTTACGCCGGTGGCTCGTGTTTCGGCGCGATTCCACGGCTGGGTGGCCGGGGAATCCGCTGGGTGGCTGGGGTCGCAGCGAAGCGGAGCCCCCAGTCGCCCATCTTCAGCAGCGATTTCACCACCAGCTTACGCCGGCGGCTCGTGTTTCGGCGCGATTCCACGGCCGGCTCACGGCGGCGGCTCAGGTGTGGAGCCGGTTCTGGCCGCCCTCCGCGGGGGATTCTACAATAAAGGGCTTATTGTGCGGCCGCTCTTCCACGGCGGACGAAGCCGCGTCGTGGCGGACGCTCGAAGGGGCGCCTCAGGGAACGGCCCGTTCTCGCCGCCGCCGGCCCCCCGCTCGGTTTCTCGTGTTTTCCAAGACAGGACCTTTGCCATGCGTTCCGATCAAGTCAAGCTGGGGGCCGCCCGTGCCCCGCATCGCAGCCTTTTGCGTGCCACCGGCGTGCAGGACGACGATTTTCGCAAGCCCTTCATCGCCGTCTGCAACAGCTACGTCGATATCGTCCCCGGGCACGTTCACCTGAACGAGGTCGGGCAGTTCGTCAAGGAATGCGTGCGGGCGGCGGGCGGCGTGCCCTTCGTCTTCAACACCATCGGCGTGGACGACGGCATCGCGATGGGGCACACCGGCATGAAGTATTCGCTCCCCAGCCGGGAATTGATCGCCGACTGCGTGGAGACCATGATCGAGGCCCATTGCTTCGACGGCATGATCTGCATCCCGAATTGCGACAAGATCGTGCCCGGCATGTTGATGGCCGCCGTCCGCTGCAACATCCCCACGATCTTCGTCAGCGGCGGTCCCATGGAGGCGGGTCGCCTCCCCGACGGGCGGAAGATCGATCTCATCGACGTGTTCATCGGGGCGGCGGCTCGGCAGGACGGAAAGATCAGCGAAGAGGAATTGCTGGAACTGGAGAGGTCCGGCTGTCCCACCTGCGGTTCCTGTTCCGGAATGTTTACCGCCAATAGCATGAACTGCTTGTGCGAGGCCCTGGGTCTGGCCTTGCCGGGCAACGGCACGCTGGTCGCCACCAGCGCCGAGCGCAGGCGGCTGTTCCGCCGCGCCGCCGAGCGGATCGTGCAGATGGTGCTGGAGTTCGAGAAGGTCGGCCCCGGCCATGGGCTTTTACCGCGGGAAATCGTCACCACGCAGTCCGTGGATAACGCCATGGTCCTGGACATGGCGATGGGCGGCAGCACGAACACGGTGCTGCACGTGCTGGCGATCGCCCGGGAGGCCGGCATCGAATACGACATCCACCGCATCGACGATTTGAGCCGCCGCACCCCGAACATCTGCCGCGTGGCCCCCAGCAGTCATTATCACGTCGAGGATGTTCACAATGCGGGGGGCATTCATACCATCCTGGGCGCCTTGGAGCGGGGGCGGCCCGGTTTGCTGAACCTCGATTGCCCCACGGTGACCGGCAAGACCTTGGGCGAGAATATCGCCGAGTACGACATCCGCCGCGAAACCGTCGTCGAGGAGGCCTTGGCGATGGCCGCCGTCACGGCCCACGGCGAACGCAACGTCCGCGGCATGAGCGTGGAACGCGAGTTCGCCGACGTTCGCGCATTGCAAGGGGAGTTGGGCTTCGATCCGTACGACTGCGTGCGCGAGGTCGAAAACGCCTACAGTCCGGAGGGCGGGTTGGCCATCCTGTACGGCAATTTGGCCCCCAACGCCGCCGTCGTGAAGACGGCCGGCGTGCTGCCGCAGATGCTCCGCCACAAGGGACCGGCCGTCATCTTCGAGTCCGAAAGCGACGCCTATCAGGGGATCGTGAACGGCAAGGTCAAGGCGGGAGACGTGGTGGTGATTCGTTACGAAGGCCCCAAAGGCGGGCCGGGCATGCAGGAAATGCTCGCCCCCACCGCGGCCATCAAGGGCATGAAGCTGGACGATCAGGTCGCCCTGATTACCGACGGGCG
>JAAZNR010000482.1 GCA_012798155.1 Thermogutta sp.
AACCTGGCCGCCTACGGACAGAAGAACTTCAAGCGGTTGTTGGCGTACTCCACGATCGCCCACGCGGGCTACATGCTGATGCCCGTCGCCGCCGCCGCCATGCTGTGGCACTCCCAGCCCGACCTTGCCCGTTGGGCATTGGCGGCGGCCGCCCTTTATACGGCCGTCTATTTGATTATGAATTTGGGCGCGTTCGCGGCCACGGCCTTCCTGCGAGATGCCTATCGCAGCGAGACGATCGACGACTTCGCGGGCTGGGTCCGCGTCTCGCCGGGATTGACGGTGGCCGTCGCCTTGATCATGTTCAGCCTGATCGGGTTGCCGCCCTTGGCGGGATTCGCGGCCAAGTTCGCGGCCTTCGCCTCGCTGACTTACGCCGGGCTGTGGGCCTTGCTGGTGATCGGCGCCGTCAATACGGCGCTCAGCCTGTTCTACTACCTGCGCGTGGTCAAGGTCATGGTGTTGGACCCGCCGGGCGAGGCGGTCGCCGGGACGCCTCCGGTCGTCGCTCTCCCCGGCGTGACGTTCGTGTCCGCCTTGGCCGTGGCGCTGCTGGTGCTGGGCGTGCTTTGGCAGCCCTTGTTCGGCTGGGCCAAGGCCGCGGCCGGTCTGCCGTGAGACCGGTCCGCCGTGAGAGACGTTGTAACTGTTCACGGGGACTGTCGCCTTTAGGCGTGAATGGGCCGGCTGCGTCTTTCGGCCGGCAACGGCCCGTGAACGACTTTGAGGAAGGAAAAGGTAGAAACGCAGAGACCAAATCATGGAAACGCAGAGCACGCAGAGAACGCAGAGAAAGCTAGGTTGGGGCTATACCGATTCTTCTTCTTTATCCTCTGCGCCCTCCGCGCCCTCTGCGTTTCAAAGACAACCTCTGCGCCTCCGGGTTTCGGAGACAGACGGGGCCAAGGCCGCCGGTGCAGCCGAGGAACTCGAGGCCGGTCCGTGAACGGCTACGGGACGTTGCGGCGCCTCCCCGGCGCGGCGCCGGCCCCCGGCATAGCCGCAGCGAAGCGCGTGCGGAGGTGCCGTTGCACGCTCCCGGAATGGAGGGAGAGAAACGACTCGTGATGAAAACCGAATTGGAACCATCCTTGCAGACCTCACAGGGCGATGACGTCGCCGGAACTTCCGTTCCCGCGGGGGGCGGAAAAGGCGGCGGCAAAACGGTGTCAACCGGCGGACTCCTGAATCGGATGCTGACGTTGACCGCCCGCTCGCTGCCCTCCTACTTTTATCGTGCCCGACCTTGGATGCCGGGCCGGTTCGTCGATCTCTGGGACGCCATGCAGGAGATCGCGGGAGAGCACCGGGAATTCGCCGCGAAGGTGGCGGAACACCTGGTGCGTCGCGGCGAAATGCCCAATCCCGGCAATTATCCCGCCGTGTACACCGCGTGGCACGATCTTTCGCTCGACTTTCTGGCGGACAAGATGATCCGCGAGCTCCGCGACGGGGCGGCGGAATTGGAGGCGGCGATCGGCGGCCCGGGCCTCGATCCCGCCGTGGTAAAAACCGCGGAATCCCTGCGCGGGTTGTTTCTGGACGAGGCCGAGCGGTTGCAAACGCTATGGGACGACTTGCGAAGAGCATCGCCCGCCTCGCCTGAAAATGCGGCATGACCGCCCGCCGCGTTCGCCGATCACGCCGTGTTCGCCGATCCCAAGGCCGGATTCGTAGGACGGCGTGCGTGCCGCGCCGAGAGAGGCGGCATCTCGGGCCGGTCGCCGCGGAAGGAAAGGCCGTTTGCCATGCCGACCCATCGTGATGCCCCGCCCGGCTCCTGGTTCGATACGCACGCCCATCTGTATCTGTTGGCCGAGGAATCGCCGCGGGATGCGATGCTCCGGCGGGCGGAAGAGGCCGTGCGAGCGGCGAACGCAGCCGGCGTTTGCGGGATCCTTTGTCCCGGCATCGACACGCCCAGCAACGAGGCCGCGATCGAATTGGCCCGACGCTGTCCCGGCACGGTCTGGGCGGCGGTCGGCGTTCATCCCAATTCGGCGGCGGAATGCGGCGACGAGGATTGGGAGCGGGTCGCCCACTGGGTCGCCGATCCCGCGGTCAAGGCGATCGGCGAGACCGGCCTCGACCGCTACCGCGATTACACTCCGTGGGACGTGCAATGCGACTGGTTTCGCCGTCATCTGGACCTGGCCGTGCGGAGTGACTTGCCGGCGGTCGTCCACTGCCGCGACGCCGAGGAGGAGATCACGCCCCTGCTCCGCGAGTACGCGGGACGGGGACTTCGCGGCGTGGTCCACGCCTGCGCGGCCGTCTGGGATCATGTCCAGACGTGGCTGGAATTGGGACTCTACATCAGCTTCGCCGGATCGGTGACCTACCGCAATCGCAAGTTCGAGGTCCTTCGCGAGACGGCGCGGCGGGTACCACCGGACCGCATTCTCGTGGAGACCGACGCCCCCTTCCTCACCCCGGAGCCGCTGCGGGGACGCGTCCCGCAATGCCGGGTGGAATACGTGGCCCACACGGGGGCGTTTCTGGCGGCGTTGCGGGAAATGGCCGTCGAAGAGTTCGCCGCCCAAACCCGCCGCAACGCCTGCGCGCTCTTCGGCCTATCGCCTTGAGCATCGCCAGGCCGCGGGTCTTGGAGCCGCACGACCGGCGGGGTACACTACGGTCGCGGCGAACTGCGGCGAGGTACCGAGCCGCCTTGACGGCGGACAAGCCGCGCGGCTAGCTGGTCCCGCCACTGCCGGACAAGCCGGCAGTGGCACCCACGCGGAGGAGGAACGACATGCGGCATGCTTACGCACCGGCGGGTTGGGCTTTCTTTCTCGCTGTTTCCACGGGCTTGGCCTGGGCCGAGGACCCGCAACAATCGCCGGCAGGACCTTCCCAACAGGTGATCGCCGAGAGGATGCCGAGCCGTTTGCCGCCCGGCAAGCAGTGGAAATTGGTGTGGAGCGACGAATTCGACGGCCCCGAGCTGGACCGCGGCAAATGGGGATTTCGCCTCCACATGATGCACCAACGTCACAAAACCTGGGTCGAGGACGCATGGTACCTGGACGGCAAGGGACACTTGGTGCTGACGGTCTACGAGAAGGACGGCGACTATTTCACGTCGCAGTTGCAGACGGGCGCCAACTTCATGGACCGGCCGCCCGACAGCAGCTATACCCAAAAGTTCGTCTGGCCGATCGCCGAGTTGGAGCCGCCGCGCTTCGTCCACAAGTACGGCTACTACGAGATCCGCTGCAAACTGCCGACCCAGCCCGGTTGGTGGGCCGCCTTCTGGTTGCAATCGCCGTGCATCGGGGCCACGCTCGATCCGGGCGATTCCGGCGTGGAGATCGACATCATGGAGAATTTCACCCGCGACGGCATCATTTCCCACAACGTTCACACCGGCGGTTACGGCAAGAACCGCAAGAGCAAAGGCTCCGGCCCGGTCAAACTCGAGGCCTCGCCCGACGGATTTCACACCTTCGGGCTGCTGTGGACGCCCGCCGAATACGTCTTTTACACGGACGGCAGGGAGACCTGGCGGATCGGCGAGCCGATCTCGCACCGGGAGCAATTCATACTCGTCTCGGCGGAGTGCATGGGCTACCGGCGGGACGGCCGTCCCAGCCCGGAACTCGAGGCCGCCAAAGTTCCCGATGAATTCGTCGTCGATTACGTCCGCGTCTTCGATGAGGTCCCGTGAATCGGCGTCTTTCCCGGCAAGTTGCCCATGTTTACCGTACGGCCGCCGCTGCCGGCTTGCCCGGCAGTGCGGGCGGCTGATCCCATGATCGGCCGCTTCCACCGCCGGCTTACGCCGGCGGCTCGCGGTGAGCCGGCGGTGGCAAAACGTGGGAGCCGCCGGTGTCAGCCGGCGGTGTTTCAGCGCTATCCAAGATTCACCGCCGGCTTACGCTGGTGGCTCCCATGTCGGTTGGCGCAATGACGTTTCGGCGGCCGGGTGGCTGGGGTCGTAGCGGAGCGAAGCCCCCAGACGCCCCCCAGAGGGGTGGCAATCCTTCCTCCGCACCCAAAGCGCCATTTGATTGACGCTTCTCGAAATCCGGTTTATAATCCAGGCCAGGTTGGTTGAAGCGTGGTTCCCGTCTTTCTGAAA
>JAAZNR010000483.1 GCA_012798155.1 Thermogutta sp.
ACGTAGGCCCGATCGAAACGAATGCCGGTCGCGGCCAAACGGCTGAGGTGCGGCGTGCGGCAAATGGGGTTGCCGTAGCAGCCCAAGGCCGCCGCGTTGCAATCCTCGATGTTGATGAACAGGACGTTCATCTTGGACGTGTCGGGGCCGGTCGCCCCGGCGATCGTGCCCCCACAGGCGATTCCCATCCAAGCGACACCCATCCAAGCGACAAGGGTATGCCACGTTCGCATGTCCGCGCCTCCCAGAATGACGCCGCGCTTCGGCATCGGAGGTAACCAAGCCGCGGGAGCCGTTCTCCCGTGCCGACCGGATGCCGGAGCCGCAATGACATCATAAATTGCACAAACCGCATTTTCGAGCCGGCCGGCAAAAACCGGATGAAGCTTTCGCGCCGGGCTAACATCCGAGGTTCCATCCACCGTCGGCTCGCGCCGGCGGCCCGTGCACGGCGGAGTGGTTGCGAATCGCGGCGCGCGTCGGGGTGGCTGGGGCGGAGCGGGTGGCTGGGGTGGAAGGGGAGGGGTGGCTGGGGTGGAAGGGGCCGGGTGGCTGGGGTCGAAGCGCAGCGGAGCCCCCAGACGCCTTGCCGATGGGAGACGCCCCGCACTGCCGGACAAGCGGCCAGTGGCACCCGTGCGGGGTGCCTGTGCAAGACACTTGCCGCCCCGCGGTAAGTCGCCGCATGGCTTTGGGTGAAATAGTTTCATCAGTTGAAATAGTTCCATCAATAGCGTATTTTTACGAAGTACGCTCGTGCGTGCGGGCCGGCGCGGTCCAATCGCTCCGGTGGAATCATGGCGACGCCGGCATGAAGGGCGACTCCGGCATGAAGAATGTGCCCACTTTACCTTTATCCTGGCCGCTGTTTCTCCTCACGGTTCTGCTGGGAATCCTCCTCGGTTCGGGGGCCTATACCGCGTATTACGCCAACGGGCTGTCGTATCTCAGCAACGACCCTCGCGCTTGCGTGAATTGCCACATTATGCGGGAGCATTACGACGGCTGGCAAAAGGCCGGCCACCACGCCGTTGCGACCTGCAACGACTGCCACGTGCCCCATTCCCTGATTCCCAAGTATCTGGCCAAGGCCGAAAACGGGTACCGCCACGCCAAGGCCTTCACGTTGCAGGACTTCCACGAGCCGATTCGGATTCGGCCGAGCAATTCGGAATTGCTGCGCCGCAATTGCATCGAGTGCCACCAAGAGATGGTCAGTTGGATCGTCGCCTTGGATGACGAAGAACACACGCTGAGTTGCGTCCACTGCCACGCCGACGTGGGTCACGGTCCGACGAAGTAGGCAATCGCATCCATGAACAACCCGGCAAAATCGCCTTCGCCCTTCCATCGAGCCGCGATCGCGGTTTACGTAATCGTGGTAGTCGTTACGGCCGGCGCCACCGTGGGCGTGATGGTCCTGTGGCAGAACATCTCGCTCCGCAAGCAGGAGTCCCTGCAAACCGTCTTCGAGGTGGTCAAGCTGACGGAAGACACGGTCGATCCCGCCGAGTGGGGCAAAAATTTCCCGCGGCAATTCGACAGCTACAAGCGGACCGTGGATACGGAACGGACCCGGTTCGGAGGCAGTGAGGCCTTCCAAAAGCTGGACGAAGACCCTCGCTGGCGAGTCCTCTTCCAAGGTTATGCCTTCGGCGTGGATTACCGTGAGGAGCGGGGGCATGCCTATATGCTGCGGGATCAAGACCAGACGGAGCGCGTCACGCGATTCACGCAACCCGGC
>JAAZNR010000484.1 GCA_012798155.1 Thermogutta sp.
GCACGCTCTTGTAGAGGGCGACGTGTTCCCACGACGGATCAGGCAAGTCGCGCTGCGTGGGGGAGGTGTGGGGGTGGGGGTCATGCGAAGGCCAACCTTTCGGCAGCAGCCCGGTAGAACTCCGGGACGATCTCCGTCGCGTGGTATTTCCGACGAAGTTGGTAGGACACCACGGCGCCGGGACACAAACCGCCGAAAGGCTCCCAAACCACGTCGCCTTCGTCCGTGCAAGAGCGGATAATCCGTTCGATGAAACGGATCGGTTTCTGACTCCCGTGCAAGCTGGAGAACTTGTACCTCATGCCGTTCCGCTCGCCCTGAATCCGTTCTGCGCCGTTGACTTGCGGCTCTCTCCAGACGTTGGTGATGCCAACCGGACACTGAAACTTCGCGCGCATCTTCCCCCATTCTTCGCCGGAAACGGGCCGATTCCCGTCCAGGCTGAAATACGGCCGACCCTCGGGTTTGCCGTACCGGTTGGCATAGTCGGCGAGCTTGACGAAGGCCTCCGGGGGCGGGTAGTACCAGAGATGATCCGCGGTCAGGTACTTCCGCGTGGCCGCGTTCAGGACACCGCACGCCTTGTTGGCGAGCCGCAGCGCCAGCCCCGACCGAAGCCATTCGTGCCGCAGCCACTCCTGCATGGTCATGGTTCGCTCGCCGACGCGGAAGAGGGCCGCCTTGACGTAATGGACGCACACCTCGGTCACCACCGGGAACTTGCGGAGTGTCTGCGTGTTGGCGTTGCCGGCGACGTGGCTCATGCCCTTGTCCCAGATGTTGCAGCAGCGGTATTCCCAGCCGTGCTTGACCAGGACCGGGTGAACCGTTGCCCAGCCCACCTCCGTGTTCCAGAACCAGAGGGTCGTTTGCGGGGTTGCACACTGCGCCCAGTCCCGGATGTGCGGCTCGTACCACGCGGCCAGCGAGGACCACTCGTGCTCGTCGCCTGGAAAGCCGCTCACGCCATAAGGGCCATCGGAGATGATGCACGTGGGACTTGGCCACTGAGCGTAAAGGTGTTCGGCCCGATCGAAGTGGATGGCGACATGATCACGGCGGAAAACGTCACCCTTCTTCAGCTCGCTCCCGTCGGCGCGAAATTCGGCGGTAAACAGATCGGGCCCAAAGCCCTTGGCGCACTTCACCTTTCGCTGTTTGAGTGGCATGCCCGGTCGTGCCCCCGTAAACGCTGGCTAGCCTTCGAGTCATCGGTAATCTACCAGAAAGAGACGGGACCGTGAAGCGGGAGTGCGATGCCCACTCCGCACGCCGGCGGCGGGGGTTTCGGGCAGAGGCTTGACAAGCCGCGTTCCCCTGTCCAAGATCACGACTGCCGGCCTGCCCGCGGCGGGCGGGGCCGCCGCCGTGGGGTTCCGGCAGGCATGACAACGGCAGGAATCCCGTGAACGGTGACGCCGGCTCTGCGTCCAGCCGGAAACCGGATTCGCCGGCAAGGCTCGGCGGACGCCTGGGAGAACCGTCCAAACGCATAGGAGGAGAAGGCATGAGGAACCGCTGTCGAGTCGCGGCGGCATTGATCCTGGCGATTTCCATCACGGCTCCCTGCGAGGTCTCCGCGGCGGTGAGCCTGTACGTTGCCCCGGGCGGGAACGACCAGTGGTCGGGCCGGCAAGCGGCGCCCAACGCGGAGAAGACCGACGGCCCGCTGGCCACGCCGACCGGGGCGAGGGATGCCGTACGGAAGTTGCGGGCGGGCGGGGAAAAGGGGCCGGTGACGGTGCTCTTTCGCGGCGGCACCTACTGGATGGCGGAGCCGCTGGTCCTGGAGCCGCAGGATTCGGGCACGGGGGAAGGGCCCGTCGTTTACGCGGCCTTCGAGAATGAGCAGCCCATCCTCAGCGGCGGCCGGCCCATTCGCGGCTGGAAGGCCGAGGCCGGCGGTTTGTGGAGCGTCCACCTGCCCGAGGTGGCCGCCGGAGAGTGGAACTTCCAGCAACTGTGGGTCGACGGTCGGCGGCGAATCCGCGCCCGAACGCCCAACGAAGGCTATTTCCGCATGGTCCGGAAGGCCCCGCCCGCCAAGGACGCGGCGGGAAAGTCGGTGCCGCGGGACCGCACGGCGTTCGTATTCGCCCCCGGCGACGTGGCCCCGTGGCCGGACCTGGCCGAGGCCCAGGTGGTCGTCTTTCATTCCTGGGAAACGTCCCGGCTGCGGATCGCCGCCGTGGACGAGGCCGAGCGGATGGTGACCTTTACCGGCCCGTCGCACTGGCCCTTCGAGAACTGGGAAAAGAAGCAGCGGTACTACGTGGAGAATGTCCGCGCTGCCTTGGACGCGGCCGGCGAATGGTACTTGGATCGCTCATCGGGGACGCTGTATTACCATCCCATGCCCGGCGAGGACATGACCGAGGCCGAGGTCGTCGCCCCGCGCTTGACGAGCTTGGTGGAGTTCCGCGGCCGGCCTGATGAGGGGCAATTCGTCCAGCACGTCATTTTCCGCGGGCTGACGTTGCACCACGAGGACTGGACGCTGGAGCCGGAGGGGCACAGCGATCCGCAGGCCGTGGTCACCGCCCCGGCGGCCCTGATCGCCGACGGCGCCCGGCACTGCACGATCGAACAGTGCGAAATCGCTCACGTCGGCGATTACGGCCTCTGGCTGCGGCGCGGCTGCAAGGACTGCCGGATCGTGCGGAACCGCATCCACGATCTGGGTGTAGGCGGCGTGCGGATCGGCGAGGCGAGCATGGCGGCGAACGACGAGGCCGAATCCAGCCGCAACACGGTCGATAACAACCACATCTACGACGGCGGACACGTCTATCCGGCGGGCGTCGGCGTCTGGGTCGCGCAGGCCGGCTACAACACCATTTCCCACAACGAAATCCACGACTTTTTCTACTCCGGCATGTCGATCGGCTGGAACTGGAACGACGCTCCCAACCGCTGCCATCACAACACGATCGAGTACAACCACGTCCACCACGTGATGAGAAGGATGCTCAGCGACGGGGGCGCGATCTACACCCTGGGAGCGTCGCCCGGCAGCGTGATCCGCAACAACGTCTTTCACGATGTCTGGTCGTACGAGAATCCGCCCTTCGGCTGGGGAGTTTACTTGGACGCCACGACCAGCGGCTACACGGTCGAGAACAACGTCGTGTACAACATCCACAGCGGGTGCTTGATGTATTCCAACGGCGGCCACGAGAACGTGATCCGCAACAACATTTTCGCCTTTCCGGCCAACTACATGCTCTGGCCCTTCTGGGAGCAGCGGCCCAACACGTTTACGCGCAACATCCTGTACATGACCCAGGGGACGCTCTTCGTCCCGTTCACCGAGCGGACGCTCCAGGCCCGCCTGGCCGCCAAGGAACCCTTGGGCACCTGGGACGAGAATCTGTACTGGCACACGGGCGAGCGGGAACAACTGAAGTTCTTCAAGCGGAGCTTCGCCGAGTGGCAGGCCCTGGGGCTGGACCGGCATTCGCTGCTCGCCGATCCTCGGTTCATCGACCCCGCCGAGTATGATTTTCGGCTCCAGCCCGCTTCGCCGGCGCTGGGGCTGGGCTTTCAGCCGATCGACGTCTCGCAGGTCGGGCTGTACGGCGACGCGGCCTGGGTGCAGGAGGGGCGCGAGGTCCGGCATCCGAAGACCGTCTTGCCCCCGCCCCCGCCTCCGCCGCAACCCCTGGAGGTCAGCGAGGACTTCGAGAAGACGCCCCTGGGCGAGAAGCCGGAGAACATGACCGTCAGCGGGGAAGATCACGGGGCCTCCATCCGCGTAACCGGCGAGGAGGCGGCCTCGGGCAAGCAAAGCCTCAAAATCACCGATGCGAAAGCCCTCCAGCCCTCCTGGCAGCCGCACTGCTTCTATCAGCCGCACATCACGCAAGGGACCGTGCGGCAGAGCTTCGACCTGAAACTCCTGCCCGGTGCCACGTTTTTCACCGAGTGGCGCGATGAGACCGCGTACCCGGCGGCAATCGGGCCGAGCGTGACCTTCGATAGTTCGGGCCGGGTTACCGTCGGCGGGAAAACGCTTGCCACGATACCTGCCGAGGGCTGGGTCCACGTGGAGATCGAAGGGCGGCTGGGCAAAGAC
>JAAZNR010000485.1 GCA_012798155.1 Thermogutta sp.
GGCGGTAAGCACTAAGGCGTTGGTGCGGAGCCGGGGCATCGTTCTCCGCAAGTGGTTTCGTGCATCGTCGCACCAGCCAAATACTGTTCCACCGACAGCTCGAACGCCCCCGGCTCGAAAACGTGCTCCGAGCCAGCCGACAGAGAACGGGTGACCTCCGCTCCCGTGGACACTATCGAGACCTTGTCGTGCGGACCTATTATCAATCGCCACGTCACCCGCGAGTAACCTTTCAGCGTTCCCACCACCTTGCCCTTCTCGAAACGTGCGCACCCAATTATCCGAAAGGCTGGTCCTCCGCCGTTACCAAGCACGACGACTTCCATGCCACGAGCCTTGACTCCGTCAATTTCATCTCTAATAAAATAAATCCTGGTGCACGGCCCGCTGTAACCCTCCGGGCCGAAAGACGAACTCAATAATCCACCCGAAATGCTGTAACTTGGCGCCAGTATCGCATCCTTGATAGCAGCAGGAGGCGGCGCCTCCAACCTAATTATAATCGGCTCCTGCTGGCGCGACGATTGCACATGGCAGCCCCAGATTAACGTAAGCGCAAGTACAATCGCGCCCGGCATACATCGGTTATGCACCATTTGCATTGCTTATCTCCTATTTATCCCTGCAACAGCTTATCCCTGCAACAGCACGGAGCTGTGACGAATACTGTCCTGCGTTGGGGCATATCCATTAAAACGTCCCACGATGGACCCATGTCAAAACCCACGCCCAACTGACCCACTCCCACCCCCAAATACAGTGTTCTTCGCTGAATCCAGCGAAACTCCAATTCGACCTTCTTGGCGAGATAGACGCACTCCCCATTTCGGCCAACCACCTCTTCATAACGATCTGCAATTAGTGACGTTAAATCGACTGTGTTCGTGACGGACAGACCGAGTATGAATGAAAAACTTCCAGAGTCCGCGGCCCAACGGACGTTAGAATAGATTATCTTGGGTGGCTGAATAAACAGCACGCACCCATCATCATCAGCCGTGTACGACAATGCCCAGGTATAATCCATGAAATGCTCGCCGCCCGTCCTGCCATATCCAATATGAACGAAGGTTCCTGAACCTCTCAGCGTGTAGCGTTGTGTGTCTAATCCCGCCCAGTCCAAGGCGATGGGAACCCTATTCAGCACGTATCGATACAGATTTCCATCTCCGCCGCCAAACCCAATCGGGTCCTCGCTCAGCCACCGTCCCACGGCGGGGTCGTACCAGCGGTTGAGGTTGTTCTGTAGTCCGGTGTCGGCGTCAAAGGGTCGGGCGGTGAAGAGGAATAGAGAATCGACCGCCGGGTTGCTCTCCGACGTGACGCGGCCGAAGGCGTCATAGACCAAATGATTGACCATGGTCGTCGTGTCCGTCAGCGGATCGTACTTGGCGATGTCGCGCACGGTGTTCAGGTGGTCCGTCAACGTCCATTGGACCAAATCGGCCGGGCCGATGTCAACTGTTTCTTCCGCAGCCGTTTGCCTCGTGCCCAGTTAAGGTACTCGTGCGCAGGTAAGCTTAATCTGGACTTTTGCAAACTTCTCCCCTGTCCCTCTGGGAGAGGGGCAGCGGGTGAGGGCTTGGTGAAGTTAGGCAGTCACGGCAAGCCGTTTTCGCGCCTAATTGTCCTCACCATAACCCTCTTCCAAGGCGGACGAGAACTTGTCACCACAATTTGCAAAAGTCCAGCTCAATGTCGAAATCTACGACGAGGCTGAAAAAGGCGTTTTCTGCGTGAGCTGGCGGCTCGAGTTGTGTCATGCGCTTCCACCCGGCGACCCGCGCTCGCGCCTTGGTTTTTGTGCCGGCTAGAGGCGGATGTGCCGCATCGTGTCGCGATGTTCGCGATACCAGGCGATGCAGCGGCGGATGCCCTCCTCGATGGGCACCTCGGGCATCCACCCGAGAAGGGATCGGGCCTTGGTGACGTCGGCCCAGGTGGCCGGCACGTCGGCGGGGTGGGCCGGGCGATACTCGATCGTCGCCGACCGCCCGCACTGCCTGGAAATCTCCTCGATCACCCAGGCGAGCGGGAGGGAACGGTCTCCGCCCAAATTGACGATCTCGTATCCCAGCTCTTTCAGACCGGCCAGGGTACCGCGGGCGATGTCGTCCACATAGGTGAAGTCGCGGCGTTGGGAGCCGTCGCCGAAGACGGTGATCGGTTCGCCCTCGCTGATTTGGCGGACGAAGCGGAAGATGCTCATGTCGGGGCGGCCGGCCGGGCCGTACACCGTGAAGTAGCGGAACACGGTAACATCCAGTCCGTGCAGGTAGTGGTAGGTGTAGGCCAAGGTCTCGGCCGCCTTTTTCGAGGCCGCGTAAGGCGACAGCGGCCGGTTCGTATCGGCGTCTTCGCGATACGGCACGGGGTTGTGGGCGCCGTACAGGCTGGAGGTGGAGGCCAGGACGAACTTCTTCACGCCGGCGGTTCGGCACTGCTCCAGCAGGACCAGCGTCCCGATGCAGTTGGCCTGATAATAGAGGTCGGGGCGGAGCACGCTGGCCCGTACTCCCGCCCGGGCGGCAAGATCGATGACCGCGTCATAGGGCGGCCGGTCCGAAGGCGGCGCGGAGACATGAGGGGCGCCGCGGGCGAACCATTCGCGGACGGCGTCGGCGTCCGAGACGTCGATCCTGCGAAACGAGAAGCCGGACCTGCCTTGCAGCCGCGCGAGCCGCCAGTCTTTGAGGCGGGGATCGTACGCATCGTTGAGTTCGTCCCAGCCGACGACGGTATGGCCGGCATCGAGCAGCAGCTCGCAGACCCTGGCCGCGATGAAGCCCGCGCAACCCGTCACCAAATAGCGATTCGGCATACCGCATCGTTCCGTTACGTGAACCCGCGCCGCGCCCGCCTGCGTTGCGGCCTCGGTGCGGCGCCCCCGTTTCCGATCTCTCACGCCTTCCAGATTTTCTCGCGATGTTGCTTCACATTCTTGGTGGCGTTGCGAGTATCCACGATCAAGGGGGAATGCCGGACGATGAAGTCGTAGTCGTAGGCCGAGTGATCGGTGGCGATCAAAACGCAATCGCGGCCGGCCAGGAACTCCGGCGTCAAGTCTTGGCTGGTCATGGGGGGAATGCGATAGTGCCGCATCCGGGGCAGCTTGGGGATGTGGGGATCGTTGTAGCTGACCTCCGCGCCCTTCGACAAGAGCAATTGCATCAGCTCGAAGGAGGGGCTTTCGCGGGGGTCGTCCACGTCCTTCTTGTAGGCCGCGCCCAAGACGCAAATCTTGCTTCCCTTGACGGGCTTGCGGTGCTCGTTGAGGGCCTCGGTGAGGCGTTGGATGACGTATTCCGGCATGGAGGTGTTGATTTCACCGGCCAATTCGATGAAGCGGGTAGGCATGCCGTGCCGCCGGGCCAACCAAGTGAGGTAGAAGGGATCGATGGGGATGCAGTGCCCGCCCAGTCCCGGGCCGGGATAAAAGGGCTGAAAGCCGAAGGGCTTGGTCTTGGCGGCCTCGATCACCTCCCACACGTCGATCCCCAGGCGATGAAAGAGGACCTTCAATTCGTTGATCATGGCGATGTTGACGGCGCGGTAGGTGTTTTCGAGGATTTTGCAGGCCTCGGCCACCTCGGCGCTGCCGACTTCCACCACCTGCACCACGGCGTTGCCGTAGAGGGCCGTCGCCAGGCGGGTGCTCTTCGGCTCGATGCCGCCCACCACTTTGGGAATCCGCTCGGCCGAGAAGTTCGGGTTGCCGGGGTCTTCCCGTTCGGGGCTGAAGGCCAGGAAGAAGTCCTCGCCGACCCTGAGGCCGGTGCCTTCCAAAATGGGCAGCATGACTTCGCGGGTGGTGCCGGGATAGGTGGTGCTTTCCAGCACCACCAGTTGATCGCGGCGGAGGACCTTGCTGATGGCGACGGTGGTTTGCTCGATGTACTGCAAGTCGGGGTCGCGGCTCTCGTTAAGCGGGGTGGGCACGCAAATCAGGACGGCGTCCGGCTCGCGAAGCCGGGCCATATCGCTGGTGGCCTGGAACTTTCCCCCCGCCAACCACTCGGCGATCCACTGCGAGGGGATGTGCCCGATGTAGCTCTTTCCGGCGTTCAAAAGCCGGACCTTTTCCGGATCGATGTCGAAGCCCAGGGCGGAATAACCGGATTGGATGAAGGCGCGGAGCAGCGGCAATCCCACGTACCCCAAACCGATGACGCCGATCGTCGCCCTTTTCTCGCGAATCTTGGCCTCGAGGTCTTGAAAGCCCATGGCGAACTCCTGTCAATGCCCGATTGCAATCGATGCCCCGCGCGTTCCCGCGGCGTGCGTCTCCGAAGGCCGAGCCGGTTTCCGCAAGCAAGTACCGCAGGGAACTCGTCGCAAGGGGCGCGGTCTCGTGACGCCAACCGGCTTGTAACGTCAACCAGAAAGTCTAGCATACGTCCGTGGGGAGTGGGCGAGGCTTCCCTCGCCGGGAGGGCTAACAGGTATTCGCCCAGGTATTCGCCCTGCCGTACGGAAGGCGTAGCCGTACACGCCTGGCCGGTCTGTCATTGCAACGCGGAGGCGCAGAGGCTTTTTGAAACGCAGAGGGCGCAGAGGACGCCGAGAAGGAAGAAGGAGAACGAAGAATTGGTCGCCCGAACTCTGCGTTCTCCGCGTCCTCCGCGTTTCCATCCTTTCGTTCTGCGTAGCCCTCCCTGGGCTGCTGCGAGCCGAAAAACGTATCCGCCCATTCAGCCCCAAAGGCGGCAGCCCCATTGTCGCGGGTTTCATCGCAAGCATGAACACGGTCCCCGTGAACGGTTACCGGAAGGCGGGCTTGGGTGAAGCGCGCAAGACGAGGGGACGCAGGCGTGTGCGTCCCCGATCGTGGAAGGCGAAGAGGCGAAGGGTCGCGGCGGAGGCGAACGCACTGCCGCGGCCCCCGGCGGGCATTACGGGTTCAAGGAGGTGGCCGTTTCGCCGGGCGATACCTCGGCCGGCTTTGTCCCGGCCTTGCTGTTCATCACCACTTGATTCGTCAGGCTGACGACCTGCAAGGCGGCCTGAATCTCCGCCGGCGAGAAGTAGGGACGGCGCAGGCCGATCGCCGAACGGATCGTCTTTGCCGCCAATTCCTCGAAGCTCATCCCATTGTTGTAATGCCAGGCGGCGATTTGGGCGACACGCTGGGATATCTTGCCTTCGGCCATGAGTTTGAGGACTACGCGGATCTCGTGGGGCTTTTTGGCCCAACCTTCCAGCGGGCGAATCTCGTAGCGGACGTGGGCATTGGGGTCGGCCTTGCCGTGGTCAAGGCAGACGATGGGGACTTTGGTTTGGACCACGACCTCCGGGGGGACGTTCCACATGCCGCCGCCGTAACCGCCCCCGCCGTATCCTCCGCCGCCGTAACCGCCCCCGCCGTAACCGCCGCCGAAGCTTTGTTGGGTCCCTCCGCCGTAACCGCCGCCATAGGTATCTCCGCCGTAACCGCCGCCATAGCCGCCGCCGCCCCCGAACTGTGCCAGGACCGGCACCCCGGCGAAGGCCTCCGGCATGCGGATGCTCAGCGGCTTATCCGTCTTGTTCTTGACGCGGACGTTGCACTCGGTGGAGTCCCTGGCGATGAGCCTGACTTCCACCATCCCCTGTTCGATGGCCGCAAAGAGATCGACACTTTCAGCAGCCGGGGCCGCCTTTTTCTTGGGTTCCGCTCCGGGGGCCTGATCCGTAGCGGCGAACCACGAAATGACAACGCCGAAAAGAAAGGCGCCGACCAGACAGACGATCCGCAAAAGCGAGCGAGACATGCCTGTTTCCTCCAAAAA
>JAAZNR010000486.1 GCA_012798155.1 Thermogutta sp.
CTGCCGCGGACGTCGAACGGTTCGGCGTCCCCGGGACATGACGTTCCGGTCAATCGTTGAATCTCGTCCGACAGGATCGTACCAGGGATGGGAAATTTCGGTCGCGTCTTCGCTCTGGTTTTTCGTCACCCTTGGGCCTTGTGCGGCGTCATTGTGACGGCGGTGCTGGTGGGCGTGCTTTGGGGCGGCAACATCTCGGCCGTTTACCCGATCGTCGAGGTCTCTTTCCGCGGCGAATCCCTGCACCAATGGGTGGACATGAAGATCGAGGAGACCCGGCGGGACATCGACCGGCTGGAACGGGAGCTTGCCGCATTGCGAGAAGCCGCGGCAGGGGGGGATGCGGCCGCGAAGCCCCGCGTCCAGGCCCTGGAGCAGGAGCTGAACGCCGCCAGGCCGCTGCTATCCCGCTACGAGGGCCTGCGACCCTGGATCCGGCGATGGACGCCCGACGACCCGTTCCAAACCCTCCTCTTGGTGATCGCCGCGCTGCTGGTCGGCACGGTCCTCAAGAGCGCGGCCTTGGTGCTCAACATCGTGCTGGTGGGCTACCTGGCCCAGAGCGTGGTTTACGACCTGCGGACGCGATTCTTCCGCAACGCCCTGGCGTTGGACGTCAACACGTTCAGCAACGAGGGGGTGGCCGACCTCATGAGCCGCTTCACGCACGATATCCAGTGCGTGTACGGCGGCGTGGTCATTTTGTCGGGCAAGCTGGTCCGCGAGCCGCTGAAGATGGCGGCGTGCCTGATCGGGGCGGCCGTCATCAGTTGGCCCTTGCTCTTGGTTTCGCTCCTGGTAGTGCCCCCGGCCGCTTGGGCCGTGCGACAATTGGGGCGGAGCATCAAACGCGCCAACCGCCGGGCCATGGAGGAGATGTCGATCCTCTACGGGACGCTGGAGGAGGCCTTTCGGTCGATCCGCGCCGTGAAGGCCTTCACCATGGAACCGCACGAACGGCGACGATTCCGCGAGATCAGCCGCCGCTATCTCCGCCGCGGGTTGAAAATGGCGTGGTACGACGCTCTCACCAATCCCCTGACCGAGGTGCTCGGGATCGGTATCATCTCCCTGGCGATGGCGGCCGGCGCCTACCTGGTCCTCCGCGAGCAGACCACGCTGTTCGGAATCCCCATGGCTTCGCAGCCCATCTCGATGCCCAGCCTGGTGCTGTTTTACGCCTTCTTGGCGGGTGCCGCGGACCCCATCCGCAAGTTATCGGACGTGTTCTCCGGCCTGCAAGGCGCGGCGGCCGCGGCCGACAGAATCTACGCCGTGATCGACCGCCAACCGCAGGTCAGAGACGCCGTCCACGCCGTGGCCGTGCCGCGGCATCACCGGCACATCGTCTTCGACCGTGTGAGCTTCGCCTACACCGCCGATCGGCCGGTCCTCCGCGACATCAGCCTGGAAATACCGTTTGGGCAAACCTTGGTGATCTTGGGACCGAGCGGCTGCGGGAAGAGCACATTGGCCTCGCTCATCCCGCGGTTCGCGGACCCCACCGCGGGCGAGATTCGCCTGGACGGCGTTCCCCTGCCGAACATCCGGTTGCGTTCCCTGCGGCGGCAGATCGGCGTGGTGACGCAAGAGCCGCTGCTCTTCAACGACACGGTGCTGAACAATATCTGCTACGGTTCGCCCGGGGCGAGCGAAGAGCAGGCGGTCGCGGCGGCCGCGGCGGCCAACGCCCACCGCTTCATTACCGAAGAGTTGCCCCGGGGATACCAAACCGTGGTCGGTCCGATGGGCAGCCTGCTTTCCGGCGGGCAGCGGCAACGGATCGCGCTGGCCCGGGCGATCCTCCGCGA
>JAAZNR010000052.1 GCA_012798155.1 Thermogutta sp.
CGACGGCCAGGATCACGACGGCCTGGAAGAGCGCCACGCCGGCGTAAACCACCCAGGCCCAAGGCGAGGCCGCGTCTCCGCCGAATTGTCGGATCAGCCAGTCGGCCATCTTTCTCCGCCTCTCATATCCGCCCTGTCGATCTAGCCAAATTTCCCATCAGGGAGCGAATCGGCCCGCCGCCGACCGCCGCCGATTTCGTTCGTGGTCGCGTGTGCCGCCGCGGCGGGCGGCGGCGATCAGCGATCCACCTCGCCCAGCACGATGTCCAGCGAGCCTACGACGGCGGGCACGTCCGCGATCAGGCAATTCCGGCACATCTGCCGCAGCGCGGACAAATTGCAGAAGCTGCCGCTCCTCGCCCGGGCACGCCAAGGCACGGCCTCGCCCTGGCCGACCACCAGAAAACCCATCTGTCCCTTGGGGCACTCGGTCTCCAGATAGACCTCGCCGGGTGGAAGTTTGTCGGTCAGCTTGATGGGCCGCCCGATATCGCCCTCCGCCTTGCGATAGCGGTCGATCGCCTGCCGCACCAAGCGAATGGATTGGGCGACCTCCACCATGCGGACGAAAAAGCGGTGCCAGCAATCCCCCAACACGGCCTCCCGCGGGACGTCCGGACAGGGCGGATTCTGCGGGTAACTCCCCTGCCGACAGACCGCCGTCTCGAAATCATAACCTTCGTACATCCGCGTGTAAAAGGGATCGCCGTCGCGGCGGAGGTCCCAATCCACGCCGCTGCCTCGCAACACCGGACCCGTGCAACCGTAGTCCAACGCCTCTTCCGCCGAGAGCACGCCGACGCCGGCCGTCCGCTTGATGAAGACGGCGTTCGTGGAAAGGAGGTCGTGCAGGTCGTCGATCACGGGATCGAATTGATCGAGAAAGGCCTCGCATTCCTCGAGCCAACCCGGCGGCAGGTCGGCCATCAGGCCGCCGATCGTGATGTAGCTGTAGGTCAGCCGCGCCCCGCAAACCGCCTCGAAGAGATTCAGAATCTTCTCGCGCTCGCGGAAGCAATACATGAAGGGCGTGAAGCTGCCCAGGTCCAGGCCGTAGGTCCCCGCGGCGACCAAGTGGCTGGCGATACGTCCCAACTCCGCGATCAGCACGCGGAGGTGCCGGGCCTTTTCCGTCACCTCCAACCCCAACAACTTCTCGACCGCCAGGGACCAGCCGAGATTCATGTTCATGCCCGCCAGATAGTCCATCCGGTCGGTGTAGGGAATCCACTGCCGGGCGGTGACGTTCTCGCCGATCTTTTCGGCGCAGCGATGGAGATACCCGATGTGCGGCACGGCGTCCAGCACTAGCTCGCCGTCGGTACGCAGCACGACGCGCAACACGCCGTGCGTGCTGGGGTGCTGCGGCCCCATGTTGATCAGCAGTTCTTCCGTCCGCACCTCTCCGGCGGCGGCCAAGGATTCCCGATCTTCCGACATGGTTTCCCGAGTGGTTCTTATGAGGGGGGCCGGCCGATCGTCGGCCTTGCGGATCAAATGCGGGTCAAAACGACCGGCCGCCGGTTGCTATCGAACTCGAATACCGTGGTACTCCTTGGGCATCTGGTAATCCTTCCGCAGGGGGTGTCCCTCCCAATCCTCCGGGCACAAGATGCGCCGCAAGTCGGGATGGCCCGTGAACTCCACACCCGACAGGTCGTAAACCTCCCGCTCGTGCCAGTCGGCCGCCTTCCAAACCCCCGTCACGCTGGGGACCCGCGGCAATCGGCCGGGGACCTCGTCCTGCCATCGCGGCAGCATCACCTTCAGGACCAACCAGGCACGGTGGGTGAGGCTGGAAAGGTGATACAGCAGCTCCATGTGCGGCTGCCACGGGGTCTTGGCCGCCTTTTTCGGATCGGTTTGCAGGTAATCCACCGCCGTGATGCAGTTCAGCATCTCGAAGCGCAAGTCCGCCTCGTCGCGGAGGAAGCGGCAGACGTCGGGCAGCGCGGAGGCCGAGACCACGATCGCCTCGTCTCCGCCGGGCGATTGCACGCCCTCGACGGCCTCGCCGAATCGGGCCTTCAACCGTTCAAAAATCTCAGCGGTTTCCACGACACCTCCTCTTGCACGAGGCCCCGGCAAGGCCGGGCGAACCTCATGCCGATGCCGTCGGCGGAGGCCTCTCGGCTAATCCCCGCCCCCGCCTTGCGGCGGCGTACGAATCCAGTTCAAATCTCCCCGGTACCAAACATACACAAAGCCCACCATGAGGATGCCGAAAAAGACGGCGATATCCAACATGGCCAGCCGCGCCAGTCGTCGGCCGAATGCGGGAACATCTCCTGCCGAAGAAAGCGAGTCGGCTTCGCGGCCGGGCCGGGCGGTTCCGTGGATGGGCCCTGCGGACTGGAACGCCGTGCTCCGCACGGGAACGGGGCCAGGTGGGCCGTCCGTCGCAACGGTCGCCGCCTTGCCCCTCGCGTCGGTTGGGGCCGATGCGACGCCGGGCCGCCCGCCCGGCGATGATTCCAGCGCCCGCCCCAAACCCAGTTCTTCCAGTCGCACCGCCTGGGCATCCGCCGGCAAACGGGGATCGCTGAGCTGCACGGCCTTCCCGAACACCGTCGCCCAGGGAAAGAAAAACGCCACTTCCACGTCGAAAATCAGAAATACCAGGGCAACGACGTAGAAGCGAAGATCGAACTGCACGTCCGCCGTGCCGAGCGACGGCTCGCCGCACTCGTAGATATCGCCTTTGACGGGGGTAGGGTTGTTGGGGCGGAGCAACCGACCGATCAAAAGACCGCCCAGCACGACCGCCACGGCCGCGCCGAGGAACAGCAGCAGGTATCCGACCAGCAGAACCGGCGACATGCGAGCCAATCACTCCGGGAGCGGTTACGAAATTCGCCACCCTGGCCACCGAAAAATCCCATTGTAGGCCATGCACCGGGGGATGCAAGTCCGCGGAACCGCGTGCCCCGCCAATCGGACGGCTCCGGAAGAGGGCTTGAGAATCACCCTAAGGGAGGGCAACGCCCTGCTTCATGGACGGCCACGCTAATGGAAGGTCGCGCTTCAACGCTTTAACGGAGAGCCATGCTTTGATGGAGGGCCACGCCCTGTTTAATGGAGGGACAGGCCCTGTCCGCCACAAACGGGAACCTATCGAACGACGGACGCGACGGAGCGCGTCCCTCCCCATGTTCCAAAGTTCGATTCGGCAGCGCGAGCCAACAGCGTCAGCCGGCGGTGGACGCGGCGGCAATACGGGCATCTGGGGGCTGCGCTACGCTACGACCCCAGCCACCCGGCCGGGGAAAGCTCGTGCTGCATAACGCGCGAGCGCGAGCCAACAGCGTGAGCCGGCGGTGGACGCGGCGGCAATACGGGCATCTGGGGGCTGCGCTACGCTACGACCCCAGCCACCCGGCCGGGATCGCGGGGGCGTCCTGGGCGACTACGAGCACTCCGGCAATTCCGAGACGGATCGCCGGCCGGCAAATCCGGCGTCCCGCTCATGCCAGAACAGGATTTCCGGTTCCCCCAGCCGCCAGCAGAGCCAAATCCGTCGTCCTTCCAACCGGGCCGGAAAATCCAAGACTCCTTCCCGGATGTTTTTCACCTCCGCGCCCAACCCGACGATTTCTCGGACGTACTCCTGCAATCGCAGCATGTCCTCTTCCACGGACCGTTCCATGGCGGCGACCTCTCCCCGATAGAGAGGGTGCCGCTCCCGCGCGCCGCGATTCAATTCCACCAGGCGTTCTTTCCGCAGGCAAACGTCCTCGGCCAAGGCGGTCATGCGCTCCACGATCGGCCGGACCTCGACCAAGACCGCATTGGCTTCCCCCACGGAAAACCACGCGCCTTCATCGGTGACGGAATCTTCGCGGTTCATGGCACGGATTGATCCGGGAATTGATCGGGAGATGATACTGAGACGCATGTGCGATACGGTCGCCGGCCGCCGCCCTGACACCCCGGCCGACGCGGTCACCCGCCGGGGCCTTCGTCCACAGGCTGGGTGACGGCCTTGGAAAGGGCTACCGCGGTCGGGTTCAGCGTATTCTTGCCCCAAGCCACCTCCAAGGGCAATCGCGCAAAATCGACTATGCAGCCGTCCCGAGAATAGCAGCTCAGATCGTAGGTGGAACCCATGAAGATGCAATCGACCGGGCAATTCTCGGTGCAATACGCACAGAACATGCACTTCGTGTAATCGATCACGAAGGAGGTTACCCGAAAACCCTTGCGGCCGGCTACGCGTTCCTTCGTGATGTAGATGCAGTCCACCGGGCAATCGCGGGCACAGCGGTCGCAGCCGATGCAAGAGGTCAGGTCGAAACGGTGAAAGCCGCGGTATCGCGGCGCGATGACCGCCGGCTTTTCCGGGTACTCATAGATGTGCGTGAAAGTTCCCCGCCGAGGACTGTACGTCGAAATCCACGTCCGCAATGTGACCCAAAGGGCTTCGCACGTCGTGACCACCGCCGAATAAACATTCCGCCACCAACCGGCGAAGCCGTGTGTCGCGTTTGCGATACCGTTCATAACATTCCTCGGGCGGCAAGCCGGAGATCCAAGGCGGAGGCCTCTCTCTTCCGCCATGCGATCCGTGAGCCGATCGGTGGGGTGGACCCCAATCGTGATCGCACCTCGGCCGGGGATCGCACCAAAAGCGGAGCGGCCAAAGCGTTCTGTAATTATAAAGCCGTGCCGGCATCGGACAACGCGAACGCCCGTCGGTGCGTTTCCGGGGGGACGCGCCTCGCCGCGTCCGCCTTCGATACGTTCCCGTTGTAGTGATTTCGGCCACGACAGGGCATGGCCCCGCGTTAACGTCGCCCTCGATTGACGTAGTCCTCGATTAACGTGGCCCTGCATCAAACAGGGCATGGCCCTCCGTTAACCCGGCCCCGCATCAAACAGGGCGTGGCCCTCCGGAGCATTTCGTATTGCGATCCTTGGACGACGGCCGGCACCAATGCCACGGGCTTCGTCAAGTTCGTCGCCCCGGCACATAATACACCGTTTGTGTCGCGTTCTTGACACACGCCTGAAAATGCGTATAGTTAATGTTGGAGGAGTGCAAAAGGCAGCCCGAGGGCTGATCGAGGGTCGCGTCGAGGTCGGCGCTCAGGGGCCGCCGTGCTTGCAGTGATGCCGTCGC
>JAAZNR010000487.1 GCA_012798155.1 Thermogutta sp.
CCGCCTGCGGATGACTTCGATCAAGTCGTCGGGCAGATCGGAAAGATTGCCGAGGGTGACGTGCTTGACCTTTCCCCCCTCCCGGAAGGTGCGTCGAAGGAGGTGGGTGACGTAGGTCTTTCCCTTGTGATGTTTCTTGATGGTGGCTACGTGGACGGCGCGTTTGTTCTTGCTCATAGCTGTATTTATAGCCATCGCAGCAAGATCTGGCAACCCCCCTGATGGGGACACTTCGTGGCTACAACAGGAAAAGCGATTTGGCCGCAATCCCGCCTGATTCACGGCCTAAAAGCCGATTTTGGCCCGTCCAAACTCAAAAAGTTCGGGTTAAAACTCATTGAACACTTCGTGACCGGGCCGCAGCGATCCGTCGGCTTCGATGAAAGCCAAATTACCAGGACCGCCGACGGGGCCGAACTCCGGCCGATGGGCGTCGGCAATCAAACTGTGATGCAGCAGATAAACCAGATAACCGATCTTCCGCCTTCGCAGCTCGGTCAGGGTATATCGCACCGACTCGACCCGAACTTCGTCGTCCAAATCTCCCCAACAGCACTCGGTCGCTAGAAGGGGTTTTTGCACCTTCAGGGCGAACCGGACGTCTCGGTCCAAGGATCCTTCGAACGCCTCCTTGCTGTTTCGGGGATTACTGTGGACCCAGTAGGGATGAATGCTCAGGAGATCACTAAACGGCTCGACCCGTTCCAGCGGCACCCCCGGATGGATGCCCACGGTGATCGGCGATTTGGCCCCCAACTGTTTGCACCGCTCGTAAAGACCTTGCAGCCAGGCCGTCTCCGCCGAAACGATCTCGGGGATTTTCTCCACAGGGCACGAATAGGAATACGGCTCATTGCACAGGTCCCAGGCCAAAATGCGGGGATCATCCGCATGTCGGCCTACCAAGGCTTCCAGAAAGGCATCGAACATCCTGGGCCGTTGCACCCAACTGACCCCAGGCAGGAAATGGTCGATGTAGGTCCCTCCGTAGTCCAACACCGAATCGTGCCAGCGATTAAACAGCACGGGCATGACACGGCATCCCACCTTGTCGGCCAGTTCCAAGGTGATGTCAAAGGCCTCGGCGTAGACATTCGGGGCCCGGACAAAAGCGTCCCACGACTGCCACCAGCGCAGGCCGTTCATTTTCGGAAAATACTTTTTACCGCGGAGCAATTCGGCTTCCACGGTTTTCGCGTCGAACTTGCGCCACAGTTCAAATCCATTGGAGCCGTAGCTGGGCTGATAATTGAATCCGTGGATTTCCGTCCAGTAAGAATCGGGCATTTGAAGCGGCTCGCCGGCGGGTTGTGCGGGCGGAGAATCTCTCGAGTCGGCAGGCTCGGCATGGACGAGGGGGTTGCAGAAACCGGCGGCCCCCGCGGCGGCAAGAGCCCCGCTAAACTCCCGGCGAGTCCATGAGTGCTTGGCAAAGGGTTCCATCGCTTTTTCCTCCCAATGGCGCTGCCGCCACCAGCTTACGCCGGCGGCTCGGGGATGCACTAATAGAAACGTGATTGTTCACGGGGTTCCTACTCTTGTCGTGCCCGCCGGAACCCCACGGCAGCGGGCCGACACCCGTCACAGTGAACACGGAAGTGTAGTTCGTCAATCGCCCCGCAAAAGTGTGGAGCCGTTACCGTTGTAACAACGGGAAGACAATGGCTGCCATCCAGGCGCCGATGTTGCCGCCGTCATCGGTAGTTCCGAGGTGATAGTCCCGAGGTCGCGTCGCAACCGGCCTTCTGGCAGTTCGCGGCTCATTCGGGGGATTCCCGCCGGGTTTGTTCCTCGACAATCCGTCGGAAACCCGGGAGCGGGGCACAGGCGCTTGCCACGTACTTGGGCAGACGGATCGTGTCTCCCTGAACCCATTCGGCAAAGCCGCGGCGGCGGCTGTCTTGGACGAAGTCGAGGATCGTTTTCTCTGCCAAGGTGGGAGCCACAGTCCATAGGGCCGCCGCAAACCAACCGGCG
>JAAZNR010000488.1 GCA_012798155.1 Thermogutta sp.
AAGAGGCCGAAGACGACGGGCGATGATGACCGCTCGCCCGTCCACCTTCCATGATATCGACGCTTTTTCCCGTGTCCAGCGCTTTTTTCAGCTACCGCCAACGATCGCTTACACAGGGTCCAAAGACGGGGTAGTGGCGACACTCCTTGGGAAGGATGCCAAAAGGTGGGATTCGGTTCGCGCCGCGCCCGTTCGGCGCTCGCCGATCGGCTCGGCAAATCCTTTCTCCGAGGCGGACGTTATGCATGTCCGCAAGGAGGAATCAGGAAAGAGAAACAAAGCCGAGGAGAAGATAGCCTTGGCCGAGGGGTGCGGGTTACCTCCTTCCGGTAACAGGCCGGGCCGGCCGACCTCCCCGCGTCGCAAAGCTCAGAAACCGACATTTCGGAATGCTTGGCTGCAAAGGCAGCGACGTGGGCAAGGAATCTTCGCCTCCGAAGATGGATAAAGTGCACAATCTGAGACGATAAGGGTATTGAGGTGGATCGGTTATGCAACCGTCGGCCGCCGAAGTCGTCGTCGAGACGGGCAGTCCTTGGCGGATGGCGTCGGCTTGGGGTTCCTTTACGCCTTCCCGGTACGTTCGCCGGACCGACTCGCCTGGCAGTCGAGTTTGGTGTTGCCGGCGGGGCGGCGATTTCGAGGATCGAGCATCCATGATCGGGTTCAATTCGCCGGGACGGGCGGCAAACTCCGAGGGTCTGAACCGCTTCCTGCTGATTACCCAAACCGGCGTGGGCGGCGATCCGCACCGGTGGCGATTCACTCTGCGTACCCCCGACGGACACGACGAGATGGCCGCCGAGGACGTGGAGCCTTATGCCGCCGGCGAACGGCTGGAACTGCTGACGTTGGTGCGTGGATTGGAGGCCCTCAATCAGCCGTCGCACGTCACGATCCTCACGACCAATCGTTACATTCGGGAAGGACTGCTGCGGGGTCTTCCCGAGTGGCGTGAAAACGGATGGGAGTGGGAGCGTTTCCAGCGTCGCGTGCCGGTCAAGAATCATGATCTGTGGAAACGGGTGGATCGTGCCCTACAATTTCACACGGTGGATTGCCGCATCTTGCGGATGGACTCGCCCCACCGCTCGCCCGGCCGAAAGGCAGACCCAGGATCGGGGTCTCGTGCGGGCGGACGTTCAGTTCGACGGCGGGCGCTCGGCGGCGGCCGGTCGGTTGCGAAACCGGTAACGTCTCGCCGATGGGGGGACCGCGTCCGGACCGCGCTCTTGACCGCCGTTCGTGAAGGGCTGCTGTTTCTTCATGAACGGGGTCTCGCATTGTTGGCATCCTACCCGGTCGGAAGAGAAACGGCCACGAACGGGGCGATGCGAGGTCGGACCCGGCCCGCGGCAAGGAATCCCTGGGCCTGATGGGCACGGGGGATGCGCCGGGCCGGCTTGGCTGATGCCGGGCTACCGCTGCCGATCGGCTGAACCGGCGGAGCTACCCGGCGTGAAGGCATGGCTGCGGGGACGCGAAGCGGAAGCTGAATGTCCGCGGCCGGGATGCGATAGGAGTTGGGGTGAGATACGATTTGTCTTGTCGGCATGAGTGCTTTGCGGTATTTGAGATCAATGGACCGATTGAGTAAGCTGTGAGAATATGGAAAG
>JAAZNR010000489.1 GCA_012798155.1 Thermogutta sp.
AATCTCGCCGGGGACCGTGGTGAAGGCCTGGATTTGACAGTCCTCGTCGCCGGAAGGAGACGGGTTTTCGGCGGTAGCGTCGGCCTTGTCCGGCTCCGCTTCGTGCGCCGCGGAATCATCCTCGATCGGATAGCCGTAGCGATCGAAAAAGAACCGCCACCGCCGGGCGATCTCGTGCTTCATCGCGGAGTCGAGATGGAATCGGTTGCGCTGGTAACCGGACCTTTCCCGAATGAATCGGCCCAAGCCCTCGCGGACCGCTTCGAAACCCTCCAATCCCAACTCGCGGTAGATGCGTTCCATTTCTCCCACGGGATCGGAGACCAGATTCTCGTAGCTCACTTCGGCGAAGTTGCCGGGCGGAATGAGGGCGCGATCGGCCTCGAACCGCCGGTACATCTTTTCAAACGTTTGCAAGACGTATTCCTCCAGTCCCTGATACGTGGGAATCTGAAGGGCTTCGTCGCGGGATAGCCGGCGCCAAAGATTCATGGTCGAGGGAAAGAGGGAGTACGGGTTGCGGTAAATATGGACGAACTTGGCGTTGGGAAACATATCCAGGAGGACGCGGATGCGGGCCGTGTGCGGCGGAGACTTGAGCACGATCCGCCTCTGCTCTTGCAGAGTCGCGCTCTTGAGAAAGCTCAAGAAGCCCCGCTTCCAATTTTCCAGCTCGTCGGCGGTCAGCCCCTCCATGTACAGGAATCGCTCATAGCGTCGCGGTTCGTTGGGAAAGATGAGGCTGAGGTACGGGGAGGGCAGCCCCATGTTGCAAAGCGCGAACTCGTCCTCTTGCGGCCGCTCCCAGTTGAAGGGCATGTTGTCGATGGGCCGCTTTTGCGGCATCAGCAGCCCTACCAGGGGAGCCAGACACCATCGCGAGATCAAGAAATGGTTCGGCGCGAAACAGGCGTAACTGTCCGCGTACCCGTGCCGCTGATCGACGATGAACATCTCGTGGAGCAGCGTCGTGCCGGACCGCCAGTGACCGACGATGAAGATCGGATCGCCCTGCAATGCCGTTTCGCGAATTCGGCGTCCCAAAATCAGTCGCTGCACGCCCGCGAGAAACGAATTCAACAGGCCGACCACCGCAATCAGTACGGCCATGCAGATGCGGCTCGGGGCAATTCGGAATCGGTGCGCCGCGAGCACCCGCATCCAAGCGGCGAAGGTGATGCCGTCCCAAAAACGCGGAATCCACGGGCGGTCACGGTAACCGCCGATGCTCTCGTCCCGATTGCGTTCTTCTGACATGTTGCACGCTTATCCCTGAGGACGGTTGAGGAAACCGGCAGGCAGTGACGCCCGGGATCGGGCCGCGATTTCGCGTCCCAGACCGCAATGGCGGCGGAAGGGCGATCGCGATGTCAAATCGCGATGTCAATGTGGTCGCCTCATCGCGGTAAGATGGAACGCGCTTACCCTTGCCGCCGGGCAAGGCTCGTATGCCGGTCCTCCTGGAACAGCGGGGCTGATATCCCTCAACTTACCCCAAAACCTTAACCTTTCCAATCTTTTCTTGTCGCCGTCATGGCATTATCGGTCTGCGTATTTCTGACTTCCTTACTGGACTTTTGCAAATTGTGGTGACAAGTTCTCCTCCGCCTTGGAAGAGGGTTATGGTGAGGGCAATTGGCCGCGAAAACGGCTTGCCGTGATTGCCCAACTTCACCAAACCCTCGCCCGCTGCCCCTCTCCCAGAGGGAGAGGGGAGCAGTTTGCAAAAGTCCAGTTCCTTATCCGCGCGCGTTTGCCGAATCTCTCTATGCGTGCCAGCTTTTGAACCGGAAGCTTTCCTGCTACCAGCGTCACGAAAAGCCCTACTCCGTGTTATCGGTCAGAATATGGCCCGGTTCCCCAAAAGAAAGAACCGAATTATCGGAATCCGTGTTTCGCCAAACGCAGTCTCGCGGTGGCGGAACGAATTGGCTTTGTGCCTGGGTACCGGCTAACGCGGGAAGCGTGTGGCAACCTCTGTGAGCCGGGTCGGCTGTGAGCCGGGCCGGCCTCCTTTCGGCAAGGCCCGTCCGTGCCCCCAATGCCGTTCAAACTGGGCGGGGCAGGACCTTCCGCACACGGGCCGACGGGCGAGAGGGATGCCGAACTCGCCTGGATTTTTTGCCCACATTCCGGTATCGTCCGACCGGAGTCGGAAAGCCGCGATCCGCCGTAGTCGACCGGGCGCGGCCGTGAGTTTTTCGGACACTTCAGCAAGGCCCTTCCAGGGCCGTTTTCACCTCCCCAGGCATCCCCGATCGTGGCCACAGGAAATCCCATTACCCGCGCGAGCCTTTGGGCGATCGTCAAGCCGCAGGAACTGCTGTTCCCGGCGGCTTTGGTCGTCAGCGTGCTGGTGCTCCTGGTGACGCTTCCGCCCACCGTGATGGATTTCTTATTGGCCATGAACATCACGCTGGCCGTCATCATGCTGCTGACGACCGTGTACGTGCGGGCCCCGCTGGAATTCAGCATCTTTCCGTCCTTGCTATTGGCGAGCACCTTGTTGCGATTGGTGCTGAACGTCGCGACGACACGATTGATTCTGACCCGGGCGGGAAGCGACGGCTTGAACGCGGCCGGGAGCGTCGTGCGAACCTTCGGCGAGTTCGTCGCCGGCGATCAGATCGTCGTGGGGATCATTATCTTCTTGATTATCGTAGTGATTCAGTTCGTGGTCATTACCAAGGGTGCGACAAGGATCAGCGAAGTGGCGGCCCGGTTCGCCTTGGATGGAATGCCGGGACGCCAAATGGCGATCGACGCCGACCTGAACGCGGGAATCATCGATGAGCACGAGGCCCAGCGGCGGCGGGAAGAGATCACGCACCAGGCCGATTTCTTCGGGGCCATGGACGGTGCCAGCAAGTTCGTGCGCGGCGACGCCATTGCCGGAATCATTATTACACTAGTAAACATCATCGGCGGTTTTTTCATCGGGGTCGTTCAGTTGCGGCTCTCCTTTTCCGAAGCCGCCGAGATCTACACCAAGTTGACCATCGGCGACGGGCTGGTGAGTCAGGTCCCGGCGTTCTTGATCTCTCTGGCGGCCGGCCTCTTGGTAACGCGCAGCAGTACCGAAGTGAACCTTCCGGAGGAACTTCTCCGGCAGATGTTCGGCAAGCCGCAAACGCTGGTGGTAGCCGCTGCTTTCCTTGGGATACTGGTCTTCACGCGGCTCCCCGCGGTGCCGCTCCTGTCGCTGGCGGCGGGGTGTACAGCGTTGGCCGTCATGCTCACACGCAAGACCAATCGATTGAAGCACTCGGAAGAGGCCAAGAAAAAGGCCGATGCCGGGAAACCGCCCGAGGAGAAAATCGAGGATTACCTCATCGTCAACCCCATGGAAGTGGAGATCGGAGTGGGACTGATCCGGCTGGCGGATCCCAAGCGGGGCGGAGACCTCCTGGAACGCATTCACCGTATTCGCAAGAATGTCGCTGCGGAGATCGGGATCATCCTCCCCAAGGTTCGCATTCGCGACAATTTTCAGCTCGACCAACACCAGTACCGCATCAAGATCGAGGGGGCGCCCGTCGCTTCCGGAGAGGTCTATCCGAACCTTCTTCTGGCCATGGATTCGGGAGTGACCGGCGGCAAGGTGGAAGGCATCGAAACTAAGGACCCGGCCTTCGGCTCGCCCGCCTTGTGGATCGAGCCGTCTCAGCGGGAACGCGCCGAAATGTACGGCTACACCGTGGTGGAGCCTTCCGCCGTGATCGCCACGCACCTGACCGAGACGATACGCCGGCACGCCGATGAAATCCTGACCCGCGATGCCACGAAGCACTTGATCGACGAACTCAAGAAGACTTCGCCCGCCGTGGTGGAGGACTTGATCCCGAACCTGATGCGTTTGGCCGAGGTGCAACAAATCTTGCAGCTCTTGCTGCGGGAGCAGGTGCCCATTCGCCAACTCAGCCTGATCCTGGAGACGTTGGGCGATTACGCCCCGCGGACCAAGGATCCGATTCTGTTGACGGAATTCGTGCGGGCGAGATTGGCCAGGACGATTTGTACTCGCTACCGGGATGCGGAGGGCCGTTTGACGGTCGTCACGCTCGATCCGGCGCTGGAGGATCGGATTCGCTCCGGCTTCGATCACACGGAGCGCGGGCTGTTCATCCGCATGCCCCCGCAGGTGATCGAAGCGATCTGCCGCGCCTTGGCCCAGGAAATCGGCAAATTGACCGCGGCACAGCGACCGCCGATCGTCTTGGTGAACCCGCAGATTCGGGCGGCACTCAAGGAGATGACCTCCGGTTATCTGCCGCAATTGGTGGTCTTGAGCTACAACGAGATCACGCGCGACACGAGGATCGAATCCCTCGCCATGGTGCCGGATATCCGTTGAAGCCCATGATGCCCGAGACCCGATTCTTGCGGACGACGGGGTGAACGGCGGATGCCGGAGCCGAGCAAGGCGGACGGGAGGACGCCGAAGTCGAATAAGAGAGACGGAGGATGCCGGAGCCGAGCAAGAGAGGGAGCGAGAGGCGGACGCTGATGAAAGATATCCTCGGGGATCGGATCGGGATGGCCCCGGGTTGGGACAAGTCCAGATAAATAGCCAGATAAATAGAGAGCGGAATACGGACGATGGAAGTGCACACGTTTCGCGCCGATACGATGCATGAGGCATTGGCTCTTGTGCGACGTGAATTGGGGCCGGATGCGGCGATCCTGCGGACCCGTGAGATCCGGACGGCCCGGCTGTTCGGCTTGTTGCCCGGTCCGCGCAAAATCGAGGTGACGGCGTCGGCGGGGGTCAATGTCCCCAGCCGCTTGCCGCCGGTCGAACCGCCGCGGGAAGCGATGGGACGTAACCGCGCGGACTTCGGCGAGGCGGGATTGTCCTTGGAGGCCCCCGACGCGGAGACCCGAAACCTGACCTTCCGCGGCGAGACATCCGTGCATGAGGTCCGCAATCGGCTGGAGAGCATGGAGCACATGCTGCACGAGTTGTGCCGCCGCAACGGATCGCAGAGCGGGCACGATTGGCCGGACTCCTTGTTTCGCCTCTACACCGATTTGATCGACGCCGATTTGAGCGAGGAAGAGGCCCGAGATTGGGTGGAACGAGTCCGCTGCGACGCCCTCCGCGATCGCATCGAGGATCCGTCCGTTCTCAAGTCGCGTATCGGGCGGATGCTGGAGAGCGAATTGGCGGTTTGCGGTCCCATTCGTTTGAGCCGCGGCCAACGTCGCGTGGCGGCCTTGATCGGTCCCACCGGCGTCGGCAAGACCACCACGATCGCCAAATTGGCGGCCAATTTTCGGCTCCGGGAGAATCGCCGCGTGGGGCTGATCACGGTGGATACCTACCGCATCGCCGCGGTGGAGCAGCTTCGTACCTATGCTGAAATCATCGACCTGCCGATGCAGGTGGTTTCCACCCCGCGGGAGATGCGCGAGGCCGTGCAGCGCTTCGCCGGGTTGGACCTCGTGTTGATCGACACGGCCGGCCGCAGCCCGAAGGATGAAATCAAAATCCGGGAACTACGGGCATTGCTTACCGAGGCCCGCGCCGACGAAGTCCATCTGGTGGTCGGCAGCGTGATCGGTGCGCGGGCGTTACGGCAGATCATCGATCACTTCCAAACGGCGTCTCCCACCGCGCTGCTGCTTACCAAATTGGACGAGGCGCCGTCCTTGGGCGGCCTGTTGCCGGTGCTCAGCGAGGGGCGACTCCCCTTGAGCTATTTGACCAACGGGCAGAACGTGCCGGATGACATCGAGGTGGCCGACGCGGGCAAGCTGGCCCGCATGATCTTGCGACTGGAGCATCTTTCCGGCGCGGAATCGTGACACATGGCCGGGAGGTCGCCGAGTCGTTTGCGGATTGCGGCGGGCGCGACCGGCGAGACGAACTTCTCGATACATCGAGCCGGCAACGAACGAAAACTTGTTCCCATCACAAAAATGCGGTTTCGAGGTGCGGCGTGCGCGTGGAGCAAGATCAAGCCTTTCGCCTTCGACAGCTAGTATTCCGCCGGAACGCCCTCAAAAGGTCGGTTCCATCGGAGACGTTTTGCCCGGTCGTGGCGGTTTTTGGGGCACGGGACGGCGCGGGGTGTTCCACGGTGGCCTTGGGCCTGGCGGACCTGCTGCGGCGACGCGGCTGGGATGCCGCGTTGATTTCCGGGTATTCTTCGGGATCGCAAGGGCCGTCGTTCACGGCTCAAAACTGCCTTCATGATCCGAAGCAGCGGGTCTCGGCCGCCGAACCGAACGAGGTCGGGCCGGTGAGTGAACGGCAAAGTTTGCTCACCGGAATACCTTCCGCGAACTTTTCCGAATCGGTAATCCGCGTTCTCGATGCCGGGACGATACCACCCGCCGACGTGGAGCCGCGATTACGCGACGGTCGCATTCTGCTTGTGGCGCCCGCGGACGCGCCGGGCCTCATGCGAGCGTATGCCTGGCTGAAGACCGCCCGCAAGGTCGGGGCTTTGGCGCGGACCGCCGTTGTCTTCAACGGCGTTTCGGAGGCCATGCCGTTAGCGGAAGCCGCCGCACGACTCCGGACCGCGACCCGACGCTTTCTGGATGTCGAAATTCCGGTCTGGGCGGGGCTGCCGCGGGTGGCCGAGGAGATGCCCCTTCCGACGCAGCCGGGCGTGGGGATTCTCCCCGTCGACCAAGGCGAAACGGCGGCTGCCCAACCGGCGGGAACGTCGGCAGCCGCGGAATGGTTGCGTGGGCTGAATGACGTGGTCGATCACTTGTTCGATGTTTGGACCGCATGGGATGCCGGGGATGCCTCCGAACGCGGCGAGGGCGCGTCCGGCTTATTGACGCCTCCCCATGCCGATGCCGCGTGACCGTGGGTCTAGACGGCGGCCAAAGCCTGGGGACAAGCCGGTTGCGGCGGATTGGAAAAACGAGCTGCCATTCGACGAACGAAGGGATTTTGAAGGAACGGCAAGCCATGCAGGATGTTGTGAATTCGCTCAAGGAGACGGGTTCTCCAGCCGATAAAGATTGGGCGCAACGGTTGGATGATAACTGTATCGTTGGATCATTCGCCGGATGCCGCGCTGTCTCGCCGAAGTTTGCCGTGACCAAAAACCGCCAGTCGAATATCCCCTGGGGCGAGGTGAAGGATCGTGTCGCGCCGTTATGCGGGGGTCCTCGGTCCGTTGGCCATGACTTGCGTCTTGATCCACGGACTGATCCACGGCGCCCCGCCGGACGGCGTCCTGTTACGCGCCTGGCTGAGCCTTTGGGGATTCGCATTGCTGGGGGCGATCATCGGCGCCATTGCCGAACGGAGCGTCCGCGAATCGGTGGAGCAACGCTTGCGGGGCGAGTTGGCGGCGCGATCGGGGAAAAATCCTCAGGCCTCACTCACCACGCCGGGAAGCGGCGCATAGCGCCGGGAGAGGCGCGATGCCGCGACCGGCGGCGGATGCCCGCTCGCGGCTCCAAAGCGAATCAAAAGGGCAAACCGGGCTGAGGCCGGTGCGGTAGGACGGAGCAGGAATCGCGCGGCGGGGTGATGGGGCTCGCGGTTCCGCGCGGACCGCGTTGAGGAGAGGCCGTTTCGACTGATTTCACCACCCGGGAGAGACACGGATGAGTCGTCCCAAGGCTGGTGCATGCGCCGCGACAAGACCGGGCAAGAAGGCCGTCACGGCGGTTCGGCAAGAGGGATTGCGGAAAACACAGGACGGCACCTTCAGGGAGGAATCCATGCCCACCACTGTGGCTCCCGAGGATGTGGAGCAACTCTGGATCGAATTCAAGAAGAATCCCGAGAATCAGACGCTTCGCAATCGTTTGGTGGAAATCTATCTGCCCCTGGTCAAGTACAACGCCGAGCGGATTTGGGCCCGCTTGCCGGAGGGCGTGGAGCTGGACGACCTCATCTCGGCCGGCGTGTTCGGCCTGACGGACGCCATCTATGCCTTCGACTTGGATCGCGGCGTCAAGTTCGAGACCTATTGCGTGCCGCGGATCCGCGGGGCCATGCTCGACGAATTGCGCTCCATGGACTGGGTACCGCGGTTGGTCCGTTCCAAGGCCAGCAAGCTGAACGAGGCCACACGCAACCTGGAAGCGAAATTGGGGCGGCAGCCCAGCGACCAGGAACTGGCGGCGGAGTTGGGGCTTTCCGTCCCCGAACTGGAAAAGATGAAGCTGGACGCCAGCGCCGTCAACCTCATCAGCCTCAACAAGAAGTGGTACGAGACGGATAGTTACAAGGAGGTCCGCGAGGTCGATATCCTCGAGGACAAACGGGGCGAAGACCCCACGCGACGCATCCAGAAAAATGACATCATGCGTCTCATCACGAAGGGGCTGAATCGCAATGAGCGCTTGATCCTCATCCTCTACTACTACGAGGAATTGACGATGAAAGAGATCGGCGCCACGCTCGATCTCTCGGAAAGCCGCGTCAGCCAGATGCACAGCGCCATTGTCCAGCGATTGCAGCAGCAACTGGAGCGGCGGAAGGCCGAATTCGGCTGAGCGGCGACGGAGGGCGGCGGCTCCCGCCGTCCGTGCCGGCCTTCCGCCTTCGCATTCCGATCACGCTTCGTGGGCCACGCATCCCGCGGGAACGAGCCTGATAGGAGGGACGCGTTGCTGAAGCCGGTACCCGGACGATGATCGCTTTTGGGGCCGAGGCCGCCCGCTGCCACATGCGGTACGACCCCGGGGGAGCAGGCTCAATACCCCGGCCGCATCGATCACGAGCGTGCAGATTTATCGATCACGAGCAATCGGCCGATTTCTCGGGCGACTGCGGAGTCTGCCGCCGATTGCGGCGCTCGCTGCGGAGGAGGCGACGGGGATTGCCGAAATCGGCCACCAAGGCGTCCAATGCGGCTTGCATTTGAACCTCGAAGGCCAGGAACGCCTTGGCCGACACGCGAATCGGCTCGTCGCACTCTTCTTGTGCACGGCTGATGAGCCGGCCGAAATCGTGTTTGGTCGTTTTCATGGTCGTTCCCCTGCCGAGGGCCTCGGCGACGACGCGCCGCCTGATCGCCCTTTCACACTTCCATCTTAATCGAAACGGTCTCCCGCGGCTAGCATTTGACCATTGCCTGGGTGGTCAAACCTGGGGTCGCCCTCCTAGGAGGGGTTTACCCCCGGGTATTCCTCCGCCTTCCCTACCCCGTGTGTAAAAGGGGTTTCAAATACGGGTCGGCCGAAACTCGCCATTGTTCAAGGAATGTCGCCGCAAATCCCTTGCCGCCTGAACCGTCATCGGCCGTCCCAGCCGCCGAATTGCCTTCCTACCATTTGGGACGGATGGATTACGCGAAAGGTTCACTTTGAAGTCAGTTGCGTGAAGATAGGGCGAATGGCGATAGTGCGCATTCTGTGTATTATTTCCTCGGGATCTCGTGTGTACGCTTAGCGATTGTTGGGGCAGGGCGTGGGTATGCGGCTTGCAGGGAACCGCGATTGGGAGAGGTCCGCTGCGGGAATGGCGCCGGCGAGACGCATCGGGCGAAGACGATCACCGTAAAAAGGCGGCCCGGCGAAACGGAAGCCGTCTCGTCGGGCCTGATCACCACGGGCTGGTGGTGTGTACTGAAAAAGAATCTACGCACCGGGACGCGACCGGTCCCGAGGCGTTTGTCGGCTCAGCTCATGGACATCTATAGGCGTAAACACCGCTTGGAAATCGAAGTTTCGGTCTTGAGACGCGGAGGCCGGTAGCGTAAAACTGGGGCCGGAGTCGGCCGTGGTCTGCGCTAGCCCGGAGGCCGAGATTCACCGAAGCAAATCGCCGGGCTGGTACGGTCGCTTTGGACGGAAATTCGTGTTCGCGGCGGCGCAACGCGATGCGTGATTCCAAGCGGAATCACCGTTACGACAGGCCGGCGCGGGGGAATGTTGTTTCGAGTTCGGAGGTCCGGCCGAAGATGTAAATGCGGAGCGAGATGCTGCCTGCCACGGAACGGCTTTTCCCGAACTCTCCATCGGCCGCGGGCCGGCGCACCGTCGTGTCGCCGGGCTTCACGATGCGTTCCGCGGCGGGGACTTCAGCGGATGCTATGGCGGCCGAGTGAGATTTAGAGTATAGTTCGTGTGGAGCAAGAGTACGGTGCCTCGGTTTCGTCACCGTGCTCGCCGGCCGATCCTCTCCTGACCGCGACTCGAAGAAAGCGGCTTCGTATCGGGAGGGGTGTGGATTGTGACTCTTGGAGATTGCTCATGCAGATTCACGGTCCGTCGCACATCCACGGTGCTCAGCCATTGCACGGGCCGCATGGCCGCGTCGCGCGGCCCGAGGCCGTCGACACCGGTTCCCCGATTCAAGACGAATTGCAGCTTTCGGACGCGGCTCGCCTTCTCGACAAAGTTCACGATCTGCCCGACGTGCGATGGGACCGTATCGCCAAGATCAAGGCGGAAATCGCCAACGGCACTTACGAAACCGAAGAGAAACTGCAAATCGCGGTCGAACGCCTGTTGGATGAGATCGGGTGAGCGAGAGTCCTTTTCCTTTGCAGCCGGTCATCGCGCCGGAGTCGCCCGAGCAGCGGTTCGAAAAGTTCCTCCGCGCCCGGGGAAAACGCATCACTGCGCAGCGGCGTCTGATTGTCGCCACCATTTTCAGCCATCACGATCATTTCGATGCCGATGATCTGATGGTTCACCTTCGCGACCGGATGGCCTCCCGCGAGGTCAGCAGGCCGACCGTCTATCGGACTCTCGGCGAGTTGGTGGAAGCGGGCCTGCTCCGCCGCATGACGCTGCGCGATCGCTACGTTTACGAGCACGCTTACGGCTATCCCGATCACGATCATTTGTACTGCCAGGTGTGCCACCGCCTCATCGAGTTCTATACGCCCTTGTTGGAGGAGATCCGAGAGCAGGTTTCGCGAGAACACGGCTTCCACGCGGTGTCTCACCGGCTTTTGATCTCGGGCATTTGCGAGAACTGCTTCCGAGAGCAGAACAAGTCTGGTTCGGAGGCGGAGCAGCCTCCGCCCTCGGGCCAAGGGCACGGGGCCGGTCCGGCCGGCGGCGAGTCGTGACCATCAGACCATCACTTTCCGCCCTCTCGTCCCGGAAGGCGGCACCCCGCAGCGCGATCCGGGAAGACCGGCTCCTCCGATACCCGACGGCTCGTCCGCTAATCGAACTGAGCACCATCGTCAATTGCCGCTCATGGCACAGCGGTCGCATCGCTCGGCCGTTGCGGCGGCCGAGGTAGCGGCGTGGGTCGTCCTCACGATCGATTATTCCTCCGTTTTCTTTTCGCCCTCAGATCCGGCTTTTTGCCGGAGCCAATCGGTAAGGAGGTCGATCTCCTCCTTGGTCAACAGATTCTTGGCCGGCTCGGCGAAGGCGTGATAGGACGGCATCCCGTCGTTCGAACGGGGGTAAAACCGCTCATTCTTGGGATCGGAGATGAATTCGGCCAACCACGTCCCCGAACCGTAACCGGTCAAGTCGGGGGCCGTTCCAAGTTCACCTCGATCGTAGAACTTGTGACAGTCGACGCAGGTGAAATCTTCGAAAAGGAAGAGCGTGTCCTCATCCGGCATAGGCGGCTCCTCACCCGGCCCATATTCCTTGCGGGCCTCCGCCGCCAGGGCGTCGATCAACTTGTCGAACTCCTCTTGTCCAATCTCGTCGATCAGTTCGCGAAGGTTTCCGCGAACGAACTCGGACATACTGCCGTCGGCGAAGACGCTATTGCCGAAGTACTTGGGCGTGGCGATCTGCTTGGGGTCCAGCAGACCGGCGAGCCACTCGCGGGAGGCGAATCCGCCCAGGTCCGGCGCCGTGGGGCTGACGGCGGGCACGTGATCCTCCCCCTCGGCGGAATGAGCATGGCAGACGGAGCACAGTTCCTTTTGGTACAGCCAACGAGCCTCGGCCTGTCTCTCGCCCACGGGACGAGCCGGGAGCGGCTCGGCTCGCGCCTGCCATTTCCCAAGCAACAACATCACCGGTTCCTTCGCGGAACGAGGGGCGTCGTCCGCCGGCGGAGACGATTCTTCCACCCAGTCTTCCCGCAGAAAGTCGGCCAAGATCGCCAATTGTTCGGAGGGAATAAGGTTTGCTTCGGGGCGGGCGGGGTCTTCCACGTAGGCGGGCATGCGGTCGTTCCGCAGGCCGTAGAACGAGACATGTTGCGGCGAGGCAAAAATGCCGACCAGCCATTCCCGCGAGCCGTAGGCGGTCAAATCGGGAGCCGCGCCTTCCGGCCCCGCATCGTGGAAGCGGTGGCAACGGGCGCACTCTTGCCCGGAGATCAACTCGCGTCCCCGAGTGATGAGATCGCGGTCGGAGTCGGAGACGGGCTGATAAGGGAGGTCGGCCTCCGCCGACAAGGCCGCGATGACGGCCTTGCGATCCTCCGCCGGCAGGTTTTGAAAGCGCTCCTGGACGTAACGCACCATGGCTCCGGCGGCGAATCGCGTATTGCCGTAATACTCGTCGGAGGCGATGCGATTGGGATCGAGGAATCCCTCCAGCCATTCCCGCCCGGCAAACCCGCGGAGATTCGGCGCGCAAGGGTTGTCGCAGAGGATGGCGCCCTCCTGATCGGCGGCGCCCAAGGAATGGCAACTGGCGCACTGCTGTTCGAAGAGCTTGGGACCTTGGGTTTTGGGATCGCCCCGCAAGAGCGCCAGCGCGCCGGCGGGAGGTATGCCGCCGTTAACGCGAATCAATTGCATTGTCCTCTCCGCGTCACGTTGGGCGGCTCGCTTCGAGGCGGCGAACTCCGCGTCCTGCCAGTCGTGTTGCCACGATTCGTAGGAGAAGTAAGCCACCCCGCCGAAGATGATCAGCGTGAAAACCACGTTCCAGATGTGCCCGCCCAAAGTACGGGCCAAAATCGGCATGGCAAAGAAGAACAGCGCAATGATCCCCGGGATGACGAAGATGGCCAAGACCTTGAGTTCGCCCGGGAAGAGATTGGAGAACCCGTACAGGCCCCGGAAGGACCACTCCGGACGAGCCGCGGCGTAGAAATTGGCCGGGTCGGTGTCGGCCGGCGCTCCCAACTCGACGCCGAAATGCCGGTTGGGTTCCTTCCAGGCGGCGGGGTCCAGGCCGGCGGGCAGGAAGACAAATGCCAGAACCACGACCATCGTCGCCAGGCATACGCCGCCCTGCAACACCACGGGCAGGCGGCGATCCGGCTTGGCCCCGGGATAGCGGTCGGGCATTTCTTCCACGCGGCGTCCCGCGCGACGTGCCAGCAGGGCGTGGATGAGGGCAATCAGGATCAAGGTGCCGGCGGAGCAGACCACGTGCATGGCGAAGAAGTGGGTCAGCGCGTGGTGCCCGAACGCGGGGCCGCCCACCACCAAGCGATACAAAGGGGCACCGATTCCCGGCAACAGCAGCAGGAAACTGACGCGCGTCTGCGTCGCGGCGTAGGCCTCGTCGTCCCAGCTCAACAGGTCGCCGGTCAAGCAGGCGGCCAGCGATAATCCCAACAAGATCAGGGCGGTCCAAAATGCGAATTCTCGGGGCGGGGCGTATTTCCGCAGGAAGATGAATCCCAAGACGTACACGACGAGGAATCCGACCAGCACCTGGGCGCTCCAAAAATGGATGCCGCGGACGAGCCATCCCAACGTCAATTGATGCTGGATGTAATAAACGCTTTCCCACGCCGTTTGGCTGGAGGGGCTGTAGAAAAACCACATCGCCAATCCGGTGACGGCCTGGAGGCAAAGCAGGTAAAAGAGGATCGACAGCCCGATCGGCCACCAGCACCGGCCGTGCACGTCGCATCCGCCGCCGCAGCTTGCCGATACCAGAGAACGCCATGCGAGACGATCATCCAGCCAGTCGGAAAAGGCCGGGCCGAGTTTGCTCTTCATTGTCAGATCCTTGGGGAGCGGGTGTCCTGGGATTGCGTCGCGAGCGAAGAAGCCCTCTCTTGCCGTTCGTTAGGGACGCCGCTTGCGCCGTGACCTTTGTACTTGCG
>JAAZNR010000490.1 GCA_012798155.1 Thermogutta sp.
CAAACTCGACAAACCCCGGTAAACCAGTTGCTTTCTCATGTTGCAATCCCCTTCTCTCCCGGACGATGCCCCTGTTTTCTTCCCTTCCCGCCTGGAAGCGCTGCCGCAAGCAACGCATCCCCTACCTCAAACCTATTGTAATTATGGGCAATCTGGATAGCAACCGCAAAATACGCGCTTTATAACGTTTATACGTGACCCGCAGGATGACCGTAACACCCAAGCCGTATTCCACAAGCCGTGTTACTGCCCCTGGCGATGGGGCCTGGCCCGTGCCGCCCTAATACCGCAGCGACAGCAGCGTTGCTCGCGCCAAAAGGCTTTCATGAGCAAATAGCATACCGTTTCCTATTTTCACCAGAATAACAACACCCTTGGCGGTTTTCAGCCACTGCAAAGCGCGTTTCCGCTTGAAATTAGGCGGAGAGGCAGGTTTCGGAGCGCCGCGGCCGGGCCGTCATCGCCGGGTCAGCGTATCATTCTGAGTCACCGGGTCAGTGTATTATTTCGCACCAAGTGTATCATTGCAATACACCCGATCGCGTGGTGAATCAGGTTGTCACGCCGCCGGCAGGACGCGGGCCAGATATCGGGCCGTGTGGTTGTTGGGGACTTGGGCGACCTGCTCGGGCGTCCCCTCGGCGACGATGCGGCCGCCTTCCGTGCCGCCTTCCGGCCCCAAGTCGATGATCCAGTCCGCGGACTTGATCACATCGAGCTGGTGCTCGACCACGATCACGGAGTTGCCGCGATCGACCAGACGATTCAGAACGTCCAGTACCCGCTGGATATCCTGAAAGTGCAGCCCGGTCGTCGGCTCGTCGAGAAGGTACAGCGTATTGCCTGCCTCACTGCGACCCAGTTCGGCGGCCAACTTGATCCGCTGGGCTTCGCCGCCGGATAGGGTTGTGGAGGGCTGCCCGAGTTTGAGATAGCCCAACCCCACGTCGCACAGCCCGGCCAGCAGCCTAGCAATGACGGGGAAGTTCGTGAAGAAATCGAGGGCCTCGCCGGCCGACATCTCGAGCACCTGGGCGATGTTTTTCCCCCGATAGCGGACCTCCAACGTGGTGCGATTGAAGCGCGTCCCCTCGCAGACCGGGCAGGGGACGAAGATGTCGGGCAGAAAGTCCATCTCCACCTTTTTGCGCCCCTGGCCTTCGCAGGCCTCGCATCGGCCGCCCGGCACGTTGAAGCTGAAACGAGCCGCGGTGAAACCGAACCGCCGGGCCTCCCGCGTGGCCGCGAAGACCTTGCGAATCTCGTCGAAAATCCCGCAGTAGGTCGCCGCATTGCTCCGCGCGGAACGCCCGATCGGCGTCTGGTCGATTTCCACCACACGATCCACCAGATCGGCCCCCGAGAGCTTGCGGTACCCGGAGTGCTCGACGCCCAGCCCGCGGTAGCCGCCGTGCTGGACGGCCGGGCGCTGGAGGGCCTGCCGCAGGGCGGGCGCCAGCGTCTCGCTCAGGAGCGAGCTTTTCCCCGACCCGCTGACCCCCGTCACGCACACCAACACGCCCAGCGGGAAGACGGCCGTCACGTCCTGGAGATTGTTGGTCGTCACGCCTTCCAGCACGACGGCGCGGGAAGGGCGAACCGGCCTCCGCGTTTGGGGCGTCGGAATCGTGATCTTGCCCGACAGATAGCGGCCCGTCGGCGAGCCTTCGATCCGCAAGATGTCCGGCAGCGTGCCCTGGGCCGTCAGCCGTCCGCCGTCTTCGCCCGCCCCCGGTCCGATGTCGAGAATCCAGTCGGCGGACCGGATCAGGGCCTCGTCGTGCTCGACCACCAGCACGGTGTTGCCGCGATCGCGGAGGCAGCGGAGGGCGGCGATGAGGCGATCGTTGTCGCGGGGATGCAGCCCCACGGAGGGTTCATCCAGGATGTAGCAAACGCCGGTCAGGACGGCCCCCATCCCGGCGGCCAGCTTCGCCCGCTGAAGTTCGCCGCCGCTCAAGGTGTCGGCAGCGCGGTTGAGCGCCACGTAGGTCAGCCCGACCTCCGCCAGGAATCCCAATCTCGCCGACAATTCGTCGAGGATCGGTTCGGCTACGGCCTTTTGGACGGGCGTCCATTGCAAACCGGCCAAGAACCGGGCCGCCCGGTCGGGCGTCATGCAGGTGACGTCGTGGATCGTTTTCTCGCCGAGGAAGACGGACCGGCCGAGCGGCCCCAATCGGGCGCCCTTGCACTCGGGACAGGTCACCCGGCTGCGATACCGCGACCAGGCCTTGCGGGTGCGGGCGTCATCCAGCATCTCGTAATGCAGCTCCAAGAGGGGCAGGATTCCCACGAAACCGGCGCTCGCGCGGCGTCGGGCCGGCTTCCGTTTGCCGTCCGCCGGCGTGCCGCGGCCGCCGTTCTCGCCGTGAATCAAGACCGCGCGGATCGCATCCGGGATGTCCGCCAAGGGCGTCGACCAATCGAAGCCTCCCTGCCGCATCAGCTTTTGCAGTTTAGCACGATGGTGCTTCAGCTCGGCCTTGGCGTCCGCCCAGACTCGCACGGCCCCGTTTCCCAGGCCGCGGGCGAAGTCCAGCACCAATTCGGCCGCAAAGCGGTCCGTATATCCGAAGCCCTGGCACGTCCAGCACGCCCCGTGAGCGCTGTGAAAGCTGAACGTCCGCGGCTCGGGATCGGGATAGCCGGCGGCGCAGCGGCCGCAGTAACGCCGCCGGCTGAAGACCCGGTCGACCCACCGCCGGCGGCCGTCCGCCTCGGTCTGTTCCAGCGCCGCGCGGAGCAGCCCGTTGCCCTGCTTGAAGGCCTGCCGCAGCGATTCCGCCAGCCGGTCTTCGATTCCCGGGCGAAGGACGACGCGGTCGATCACGGCTTCGATCGTGTGGGCCTTAGCCGCGTCCAGGGCCGTCACTTCGTCCAGATCCACGATCTCGCCGTCGATGCGGGCGCGGAGGAATCCCAGCTTTCGGATGCGGGCCAGGACGCCGCGGTGGGCCCCCTTTTCCCCCTGGATCAAGGGCGCCAGCAACACGGCCTTGGTCCCCTCCGGCTGCTGCCTCAGCTCCGCGAGGACTTGGTCCGAGGTCTGCTTCTCCACCGGTTCACCGCAGCGGGGGCACCGCATCGTTCCCAGCCGCGCGTAGAGCAGGCGGAGGAGATCATAGACCTCCGTCAAGGTGGCGACGGTACTGCGAGGATTGGGAACGTCCGCCCGTTGATCGACGCAAATGGCGGGCGGGAGGCCGTCGATCCAATCCGCGTCCGGCCGCTCCATCATCGGCAACAGGCGGCGCGCGGAGACGGATAACGTCTCCAAATACTGCCGCCGCGACTCCGCGTAGAGCGTATCGAAGGCCAGCGAACTCTTGCCGGAACCGCTCGGCCCGGTGATCGCCACGATGCGATCCCGCGGGATATCGGCGTCCAAATCGCGGAGGTTGTGTACCCGGACGCCCCGGACGCGAATCACTTCGGTCGCGCGCGAGGCATCGCCCGGCGGGGAAAGTACGGCGGCCATGAGCAACGAATCTCTTTCCAAAGGATCTTACTGGACTTTTGCAAACTGCTCCCCTCTCCCTCTGGGAGAGGGGCAGCGGGTGGGGGCTTGGTGAAGTTGGGAAATCACGGCAAGCCGTTTCGCGGCTAATTGCCCTCAACCATAACCCTCTTCCAAGGCGGACGAGAACTTGTTACCACAATTTGCAAAAGTCCAGATCTTTTATTTCCGCGCCCTTCCTGCCGCGGCGGGGCTTCGCCGGGCGATCTCAGAACAGGAGCATCGTGAGTTTGCGGCGGTATTCCTCCGTCAACGGATGATCGTTGCCCAGGACGTTGAACAGGCGGAGCATCAGCCCGCGGGCCGATTCGCGGAGGTCGCCGCGGTCGCGGGCCACCACGTGCAGGGCGTGCTCCAAGGCCGCGGCATACTCGCGCTTGGCCGCCTCGATCTCCGCCAGCGCCAACGCGGCCGCGAAATCGTCGGGGTCGGCCTGCAATCGGGCTTGCAACTCCGCCGGGTCGCCTTGGGTCCGGGCCGACTCTTGCAGGCGGATCTCGGACAGCATCCGCTCGCAGTCTTCGTCCGCCGCGCCCATTTCCGTCAACTCCTCCAGCAGCGGCTCGGCTTCGTTCAGCCGCCCCGACGCGAAGAGCAACTCGGCCAGCACGCGCCGCGCGGCCGTGCTCTTGGGGAACTCGGCCAAGATTGCTCGCAAGGCCGCCTCGGCGGCCGCCGCATCCTCCGCCGCCAAGGCCCGGGCCGCTTCGCTCCGCATCTCGTCTTCCGCCGGCAAGATGCCGTCCAGCCATGCCCGAATTTGCGATTCCGGCAGCGCTCCCACGAACTGATCGATGGGGCGTCCGTCGCGAATGGCGAAGACGGCGGGAATCCCCTCCACGCCGAACGCGGCGGCCAAACTCGGGTCCTCGTCGGTGTTGACCTTGGCCAGCACGAACGCCCCGCTCTTTTCCCGCGCGAGCTTTTCCAAGATCGGCCCCAGCATCCGGCAAGGGCCGCACCAAGGGGCCCAAAAGTCCACCACTACCGGCACCTGCTTAGATCGCTCCAGCACGTCGGCTTGAAAGCGGGCGGCGTTCGTTTTGACAATCCAGGGCGATTGTTCGGCCATCGCGTTCAACTCCGTGACTGAGGGCAGGATCAAGGTCCCTTTCGGTTCCGCTCGGCGCGCCATGCCGACCGTCTTTTTTCGCATTATACCGTGAAGCCGGCGTTGCCTGAGCCGTCGGCGTCGCCGACGTGATGCGTAAAGGCCGGGAATAACGAAAGGGCAGGGAAGGGCAGGGAAGGGCGTTCGCCAGGGCAGGGAAGGGCGTTCGCCGCGGGTCGCCGTGCCTGGGAGCGGCCGTGACGGACTGCGCCCTCCAGCGGTAGCCAAGCGATTGGGCCTTTCGAAGGGTCGGGTTATGGAGGGCCACGGCCTGTCGTGGCCGAGATCAACACACACGGCCGCCCGGCTGGGGAAATTACCCGACTGGCTGGGGAGAGCCATGGGTGCCTGGGGAAATTACCCGACTGACCGGGAGAGGCATCGGTGGCTGGGGTCGCGGTTAGGTGGCCAGGGGCGCAGTTGGGTCGCAGAAATCGCAGTTGGGTGGCCGTGGTCGCAGTTGGGTG
>JAAZNR010000491.1 GCA_012798155.1 Thermogutta sp.
CCGCTCCAGTCCCAAACGCCGCGCTCGAACACCGAGCCTGACTCGATGCCGGCGGCCGGCCGCGAATTGGGCGGCGGAACGGCGTTCGCAAGCCGGCCCCCGGAGCCGAATCCGCATCGCATTCCCACCGTTCCGATTCCGCAAGATGCCGGACCGACTACGGAGGTGGACGACCCGGCGGACGGCATTACGGACAAGCCGGACGGCACTGCGGACAAGGTATCGATTTCGGGGCCGGCGTCGGCGGCAACGAACGGGGCGGCAGGCTCGTATCCGGTCGCGGCCGCATACGATTCGCCCGCCGAAACCCTTGCGGCTGAATTGGGGGCGGGAGTGCTCGCGACTTCGGGAATCTCGCCGGTCGACGGCGGGGTAAGCGGTTGGCGTCCCATGACCGGCCCGGGGGAGTCGATGGGATCCCTCAGGGAACGTCCCGCGGCGGCCTTCGGTCCGGAGTCTAGCGGTCTTTCGCCGGGGCTGCGATTCAGCCGGCCCGTCGTGCCCACTCGCAACGCGACGCCCTTGACGCCGGAGGAATTCGCGCGGCAAGCTCAGGCCCTGGAATTGGAGTTGGCCGCGCGCTTGACTGAGCGGCCCGAGGCATGGAATCTATCGGACTTGCAGCAGCGGGCGGGGGATTTGTGGGCGGCGGCCCCCGGCGGTGAAGCGCGTGATCGTGCCGCCAAGCTCGCCGAAAAGATCGCACAAGCGGAGCGGGTTGCGGTGCAGTCGCGAGGCCTGGCGCAAGGCGCGGGGCGAGGTCTGGCGCAAGACGCGGGGAGAGGACCGACAACCACTGCGGCCGGGTTGCCGTCGCAGGTGCCTGCGGGGTCGGCCGGGCATGTTTCCGCGCCGCCGGGAATGCCGCTTCCGCCGCTCCCCGTCGCGGAACGGCCGACGCGCATTGCCCCGCCGCCTACCGCAATCGCCCGGCCGGCGGCGCCTTTGCAGGGGGGTGCGGCCGCCGGACTACCGCCGAAGGGGTTCGATTCCGAAGGCGTGGTCCGGGCGAGCGCCGCGCTAGGCGCCCCCGACGCGAGATTGGCGCCGGGGGGTGAACCGCTCGGGAGTGATGCCGGGCAGGTTTCCGGCGTATCCCGGCCCGTCCCCTCGCGTGACCAGATCGCCCGCGAACTCCTGGAGCTGCGCCGGCGGCGATTCGACGCGGTGGGCCGGCTGATTCGAGCACAGGTGCGGCGGCCGGGCGATCCGCCCTATGCCTTGACCGATGAGGACGGCCGAGTCCTGACCTACGTGAAGCCGGCGCCGGGAACGGTCATGCGCTCGCACGTGGGCCGAACAGTGGGGGTGATGGGCAAGTTTTCGGGCAGCGGCGAGACGCGGTTGCTGACCGCGGAGCACGTGGCCGCACTGGATTCCCAGCGGCCGACGCCGGCCCCCGCCCCGGCAGGCGAGGGATCGCCCGTCCGATTCGCCGAAGGCCCCACGCGCTCGATGGTCCACTGAGGTCTCGCCGTTTGATGCCGAGGGCGATCATCGGCGGGGCGATCCGCGCGGACCCGGTCGCCGCGGTCCGCGGAGGGGCTGGAATCCTAAAGCTCGGTCCTCTCCGGCACGGACATCGCCCCTCAAGCTCTCGTGCCAAATCACTGGGGGGCTGAATACCTAAAACTCGGCGCTGCCCGGCGTGCGGGGGAATGGAATCACGTCGCGGATGTTGCCCATCCCCGTAATGAATTGAACGGCCCGCTCCAACCCCAGCCCGAAACCGCTGTGCGGGACCGTGCCGAATCGCCGCAGGTCCAGATACCACCAGTAATCCTCGGCCCGGAGTCCTTGCTCTTCCATGCGGCGGGTCAAGACGTCCAGTCGTTCTTCGCGCTGGCTGCCGCCGATGATTTCTCCCACGCGGGGGAGGAGGACGTCCATCGCGCGGACCGTCCGCTCGTCATCGTTGAGTCGCATGTAGAAGGGCTTGATGGCCCGCGGATAGTCGCTGAGGATCACCGGCTTGCGGAAGTGGGTCTCGGTGAGGTAGCGCTCGTGCTCGGCTTGCAAGTCGCGGCCCCACTCGACGGGAAACTCGAAGTCTTGGCCCGATTGCCGCAGGATTTCCACGGCCTCGGTGTACGTCAGGCGGACGAATTCCTCTTGCAGTACGTGCTGCAAGGTCGTGACGGCGCTCGGTTCCACCCAGCGGGCGAAGAACTCCATGTCCTCGGCGGAGCGTTCCAGCACGTCGCGGAAGATCCGTTTGAGGAACCGCTCGGCGAGGTCCATGTTGTCGGGCAGTTCAAAAAAGGCGGCCTCCGGCTCGACCATCCAAAACTCGGCCAGATGCCGCGTGGTGTTGGAGTTTTCCGCCCGAAACGTCGGCCCGAAGGTATACACTTTGCCCAAGGAGCAGGCGAAGACCTCGGCTTCGAGCTGTCCGCTGACGGTGAGATAGGTGGGCTTGCCGAAGAAGTCGTCTTGCGGTTGGGGGGGAGGAGTTGCGGTGGGGTCCAGGGTGGTGACGCGGAACATGGCGCCCGCCCCCTCGCAGTCGGAGGCCGTGATGATCGGCGTGTGGACGTAGAGGAAGCCCTCCTCCTGAAAGAACTCGTGGATCGAACGGCAGACCGTATTGCGGACCCGCATCACGGCGCCAAAGGAGTTGGTCCGCGGGCGGAGATGGGCGATCGTACGTAGAAACTCGTAGGAATGCCGCTTCTTTTGGAGGGGATAGGATTCGGGCGGCGCCCAGCCGAAGACGGCGATCCGGCGGGCGAGCAGCTCCACGGCTTGCTTTTCGCCGGGCGAGGCCTGAATCACGCCTTCCACGACGATGCTGCAACCGGTGGTCAATCGCTTGATTTCAGACTCGTAATTGGGCAATTCGCCGGGTACCACGATTTGGATGTTGCCCAGGCACGAACCGTCGTTCAACTCCAAAAAGCTGAAGCCTCCCTTGGAATCGCGTCGCGTGCGGACCCAGCCTTGCAAGCGGATTTCACGCCCCACGGCCGAGGGCGATCGCGCCTCGCGTACGGTGAGGGTCTCCATAACCCGGCATCCTCCTTGTGATTCAGCGGATACGATTGTTCGTAGTCGTTCACGCCCTGCCCGGTCTGTTTTCGAAACGCAGGGGCGGAGAACCTGTCTTTGAAACGCAGAAGGACGCAGAGGACGCGGGGGAAGAACGGGTATATCGGCTGCGCTACTCTGCGTTCTCTACGTTCTCTGCGTTTGTGTTTTTCATTCCGCTTTTGATTCCGCGCAGCCGTTCACGCCCCGGGAAGCGATGCGAAGGCCGGCGTCTGGGGGCTTCGCTGCGCTACGACCCCAGCCACCCGGCCGATAGGGACAGTCCCATTTTCGCGGGCCTTGCCGGAAGAATTGGGATAGTCCCCGTGAACGGTTATTCAGGTTTCAATGAGATGTCAATTTCACGGCCAGCGCGATCGCGGCAGTTTCGACCCGCAAAACCCTGGGACCCAAATCGACGCATCGCCAGCCCAGCGATGCCGCCGCTTGCAGCTCCTCCGGCGTGAAGCCCCCCTCCGGGCCGACCGCGGCCGCACGCGCGGCATCCGGGCGCGGCACGAGCAGCGATTCTCCCGGTGCGACGTCGCTCCCGCCGCGGCCGGGCGGCGAGTTCGAGGCGTCGGGCGTGTGACCGGCCGCCGTCGTTTCCCGCCTCGAATCGCCCGGATGGGCCAGCCACCGCACTTCGGCAGTCGCGTGATCTCGAAGGAAGGATGGCAGAGCGGTCGGAGCGGCAATTTGCATCAGTCGATTCCGCCCACACTGCTTGGAGGCCTCGATCACCGCGCGTTCCAACCGACGGACGGCGGCCGCGGTGGGACGAACGACGCCTCTTGCCGTAACCAAGGGCACGAATACCGTGACCCCCAATTCGGTGAGCTTTTCGACGAGAAACCGCTCCCGATCCCCTTTCGGAAGGGGGGCACCGATCGTTATCCGAAACGGCAATTCTCGATCCACCACCTGCCGATCTAGTATCCACAACCGCACCCTCTTGGGGAGTATCTCCGCCACTTCCGCCCGATATTCGCTGCCGGTGCCGTCGAAAAGCGTGCACTTGTAGCCGGACCGCGCCCGCATAACCCGCACAAGGTGGTGTGCTTCATCACCCTCCAGGGTTGCAAATCCGTCAACAATCGGCTGGCTGAGAAAGAATCTTTGAGACATCTCGCAGCAACGGCCAAGCCGTTTCCGGATGAAGTAAACGCGCTGATTTTACCGAAGAAGTGGGATGGAAGAAAGCCGCGGCCGGACGATCGCCGAATCCGCCCCGCACTACGGCGGCGCTCCCGGCAATCACGGTGATGCGATTCCGCGCATCCTCCGTGAGGTGTATCCACTCCGACACCGCCGAAAACCCGGCGAGGCGGCCGTAGTCCGGTGGATTATCGATCATAAGGAAGTGTCGTCTCATGAGTCGATCCGAGGCCTTCGCGATCCTCGACTATTGGGGCCTGACGACCTCTCCCTTTTCCGTTCGACCGACCCGCGGCGGCGTGATTTCCACGGCATCGCAGGAAGAGGCCGTGGCTCGCATGGAGTTCATCGTCCACAACGGACGGAGCGGCGGCTTGATCGTGGGAGCGGAAGGCACCGGCAAGACGTTGTTGTTGGATATTTTTTCGGAGCGGATTCGCTCGGCCGCCGATGCCTTTCTCATTAGCGCGGCTGGCATGGATGACGTGGAGCTGCTGTTTCGGCTGGCGGAGCAGAGCGGCGGCTTACTCGCCCCACGCCGCAGTCCGGTATGGCTGCGGCAGGCCATCGAGAGCCGGTTCGCGGCGGCGGCGTATCAGCATCGCCGGTGGGTCGTGCTGCTGGACGATGTCGCCGCGGCGCGGCCGGACATCGCGGTCGGCTTGACGTATCTGTCGCGGCTGCGATGGGACGATTGCCCGCCGCCCGCCCTATTCCTCACCGCTCGCCCCGACGAAATCCGCCGGATTCCCCGGCCATGCCTGAATCTCCCGGACCTGCGCATCGAGCTGGAGCCGTGGGAGCCGGAGGAGGTGGAAGCCTACGTGGCCCGGCAAGTCCAAGCCGCCGGTCGCGAGGATTGGCAATCGGTTTTCGATCCCGGAGCCGTGCGGAGGATCGCGGAGCTGAGCGGCGGCGTTCCCCGGGAGGTCCGCCGCTTGGCGGATTTATGCCTGACGGCGGCAGCCGGCGCCGACGTGCGGCCGATCAGCCCCGAGATGGTCGATGCCGTGCATGATGAACTGTATCCCCATCGTGAATCGCCCGACGCGCCTCGGCGGCGGCCGCGGGAACAGGAAGCCCGCGTCCAATAGAAAGGCCGAGCCGGCGGCGGGCGGATCAGCCCACCGCCGACTCGACGTACTCTCAGCGGCAATTCCAATCCGCCCTGATCCGCACATGGCGAGACCGTCCGGGCACCGCAATCCCTGCGTCAGTCGCCGCAATTCCGGCGTCAAGCACTGCAGGTCCTGCGTCGGGTACCGCAAGTCCCGCGTAAGGCGCCGCAAGTCCTGCGTCAATAGGCTTTGGTGACGGCTTCAATAGGCCTTGGTGAAGCCGGGGAGCGCGATCGGATACCGACCCTGGGCGTCGGCTTGTACCGGCGCGGGGTCGTCCAAGCCGGTCCACTTCTCCAAGTCCGGGGCCAAGACCAGGTTTGAGTTCAAGGCCTCATCGAAGGTCACCTCTTGGCCGGATTCGATGGCCATGCGGCCCAAGATGGCCGTCAGGCAGGATTTGGCGCACCGCTCGGTCTCATTATAGGGCAGATCCTTGCGGATGGCCTCCACGAGGAGGTCCAGCTCATACTGGTAAGCATTGGCGGGCGGCCCGTCGTACTTCCAAATCTCGTTTTCCGCGGATCGCACGTGGGTCTTGTAGAGCCGCGGATCGGCAACGCCCTCGCCCAATATACCGGAGCCTTCCGCACCGTGGATGATGTTGCCCCAAAAGCCCCAGCAGTTGGCCATGTGCCGGCCCTGGGCGAAGAGCCGGGTGCCGTCGGCGAACGTGTATTCGGCCGCGTAGTGGTCGAAGAGCTGGTCCGGCTGCTCGCGGACCTGCCGTCCGCCCTGCCCTTGGCAGGAGACCGGCCAATCGTTCTTCACCCAGCAACAGACGTCAATGTTGTGGATCAGCCAATCCACGAGGAAACTGCCGTTCAACCAAGTGAAGCAACTATAGTTGCGGATTTGATGGGCCAATTCGCTCTCGCCGGGCTTGCGGGGCGAAAAGCCGACTGGTCCGTGCGCCCGATAGGCCCACGCCGTGATCACCTTGCCGATGGCCCCATCATGGATTTTGGCGATGATCTGCTCCAGCGGGATATAGTGCCGGCTCATCAAGCCGCCGGCGATCTTGAGATTCTTGGCCTCGGCGGCCTTGCCGGCGGCGAGGACCCTGCGAATCCCCGGCCCGTCCACGGCGAAGGATTTTTCCATGAAGACGTTCCGCCCCTGCTGAACGGCGTATTCCAGATGGAGCGGGCGGAAGGCGGGCGGCGTGGCCAGCAGAACCAGGTCGCCGGGGTTCAGGGCGTCGATGGCCTTGCGATAGGCGTCGAAGCCCACGAATTGCCGTTCCGGCGGGACGTCCATCTTGTCGGCGAATTGGTTTTTCAAGTTTTTCAGACAAGCTTGGAGCCGATCGGGGAAGACGTCCGCCAGGGCGACGAGTTTGATCGGCCCGGAGGTCGTGGACAGGGCGTTGGCCGCCGCCCCCGTCCCGCGCCCGCCGCATCCCACCAAGGCCACCTGGATGGTGTTGTTCTCGGCGGCGTGAACGAATCGCGCCAAGGAGGCAGCCCCGAACGTCCCCGCGGCGGCGGCCGTTCCCATGCGAAGGAAATCGCGCCGATGCGGTCGATACGGCCTAGTTGCGTCGTGAACCATGAAAGTCGCCTTTCGTTGAAACAAAACCGGGGAGGTGGGAAGTACCGACACTTTGCGAGGGTGATAGGGAGCGGGACGCTCCGCCGTCGATCCGCGGCCGCCGTCTCGCGATCGCCCGGCCGGTACTTCGAACCGGAACCTCTGTGCCGCGAGACGACCATGCACGCCGATCAGCTTAATCCCCGCAGGATGGCGATGCAAGTGACGACGACGCAAGTGTCAGCGACGCGCGGTGATTGCAACGCGCGACGCAAATGTCACGTTTTGAAATCGCGGGAGATGTTTCGGCTGAGCGACGGTGGAAAAGATGCCTGGGTGACGGAGGTCGAAAAACCCTTGCGTGGCAGGGGGCACGAAACGCTTGGGCGGCGGGGGTCGCAGCGAACCCCCCAGACACCGGTGTTCGCGGCGTCTCCCCCGCCGGCTTACACCGGCGGCTCACGTTGGCGCAGTGAAAATGGTCTTGCGTGAAGACATTCGCCGGCTTACGCCGGCGGCTCGGCTTGCCGGATCGAACTTCGAATGCGTGGCACGAGATCGATGCCGATGAAAGAAACCGGCTGGGTGGCTGGGGTCGCAGCGCAGCGAAGCCCCCAGGTTCCGGTGTTCGCGGCGTCCCCCCCGCCGGAGCCGCAATATCCCGCACAGAGCAAAATCCGGCAGACAGAAAGCGGCTATTTCTTCTTGCCGCCTTTGCCCGACTTGGCTTGAGAAGCCAATATCGCCTGGGCCTCGGCCGGGAGCTGGAAGGGCCGATTCTTGATCCGCTTGGTGATCTTTCCCGCGCGGATGCATTGCGTACAGACCCTCACCCGTCGCGAAGTGCCGTTTTCGTCCGTGATTCGGACGCGCTGAAGATTCGGGCGGAACTTTCGCGGAGAGATACCGGTCACTTTCGTACCCACACCGCCCAGGTATTTCGCCTTACCGCGGGTGGTGACCTGGTTTCCGAAAGAGGGGTGTTTTCCGCAGATTTCGCATTTTTGAGGCATGGAAGGAATCTCCGACGCGCATTTCGTGCCGTGCAGGATCAATCATTATGGCGTAACCCGGCCGCCGCTGCAAGGGCCGCAAATCGCCTGACGCCATTCGCGGCCGAACCGGACCGAGGGCACCCGCTAATTTTACTGCGCAGGATCGCCGAAACCGGTTTACCGATCTTACGCAGAATCACAAGACTGCGTATCTTAGTTTTCCCGTCTTCTTATCCTGTTATCCTGCGTAGTAAAACTAACGAGAACAGGAAATCGCGAGTTTTTGCGCAAGAAAAAGCTGGGTAGCGATCAGAACCGCAGCCGTTCGGGCAGCATGCCGCGGACGCGGCCCAGGAATCCGGCCGTTTTTTCGGGCTGTTTCGGCGGCGGGGTCTGTGCTTGCGGCCGGGGCGGCGGCTCCGTCTTCCGACCGACTAAGATATCGGAACGCGGGACGTTGCGAACCAAATACTGCGGCCAAAAGCCCTCCAGCATCCGAATGCAGTCCGCGATCTCGCCGTTGCGAAATTTGGCTTCCACGGGCGCAATCAGTTTGAACAGCTCCAAACGCTCCCCTTTGGTGAAGGCCAATTCGCACAATTGCACGTCGTCGATCCAGACTTCGCCGGGGCCGGTCAAGGCGAACTGCAATTGCAGCGGCGACAGCCCCGTCATCGGCAGGTCCCGGACTTCGATCACGATCGGAGACCAATCGACATCCAGGGCGGGTACGCCGCGGCCGGAGGGAGAGACGCCCACCTCCGCGAATCGCACGAACGGCTGACCGCGCTGTTCGCCGGCCAAGACCACCCGCAAAGGAGGCTGTAAGCGAGGGTTCCGAGTGCGGACCCAAAGCGAGATCGTCAGGCGTCCCGTCCGTGGGGCCGGGAATGGTCGGCTGACGAGGCCGACCTGCGAACCGTTGGAGGCCATAAAGAGGGAACTTTCGCCGCCGTGCCGGAATTCCCGATCCAGGCGAATCTCGCCGCCGGAGGGGGCGGAGGCATTCCAGCCGGGTACGGCGGCTTCGCCGGACCGCGGTTCGAACTCGGCGTTCTCCAGGGCGGCATAGGCGGGCGGAGAGCTTAATGTCGCCGCGCGCTCATTCAGCTCCCGAACCAGCGTCGCCACGGCCTGCGTTGCTTCCCGCGGCCAAACGACCTTCACCTCTTGAAACGATACGTCGAGCGATGAGGCCCGCACGGCCAGCAAATCGTAGGGCTCGAGTTCCAGCGTCCAGAGGGCCGTTCCATCGTCACCGCCTCGCGGCGGAGGGAGGGAGCGGGCTCCGCTCAACTCCCGAAACGCCGTACCGGCCGGAAATCGGAGTTTCGCCTGCACGGTCACGGGAAAGGCCGCCTCATTGACGAAATAGAAAAACCATTCCGACCCCCGCTGTGCCTTGCGGATCCGCACCGGCTGCGTGGTAGCGCCGACTTCCTCCGGGGCGAGGTCCTGGAACGGCAGATTCGGCAAGCGCCGGTAGGCGGCAAACCACGTACGGAGCATCGGTTCCTGCCCCCGCGGGATGCGCCAGCCGCCGTCGCACATGATTTGGGCATCGCTTTCCCCCAGGGCGAGGCTGAACCGCCGTCGGGCCTCCCAACCGCCGACCGTCGGTTGCGTCAAGATCGACAAATAGGAGGGTTGAATCGGACTGACCGCGTCGAAGCCCGTCAACCGCAACTCTTGCGGCGGATGGTAGAACAACACCCCCGGCACGGGCGAGCGGGAGCTTCCCTGCAAACCTCGCAGTAGCTGGGCCATCTCGTACTCGGCCGATCGCACGCTGAAATCGGCGAAGCCGACCATGCGGCGAGGCTGCAAGAAGACGATGTTCGGCTGCGTATAGAAGTTCCGCGGCTGTAAACCGGTCTCCAGGCCGACTTGCGTCGGATCCGGCCGCTCCAACAGGCTGGGCCGCAGCCGGTCTTCCCAGTCCCGGCCGACGAACATCGTGGGAGCCAATAGCAACAGTTTGCCGTCCGGTCGAACCGCCGCCAACTCTTGATAGACGCGGGTATAGAAGCTTTCCATGCGCTGGGCCCGCCACCGCAGCCATTGCGAGCGGTAGCGCCCCAACAATAACTCGGCCCGAAGGGCGAATCGGTTCTCGCCGCTCTCCGGCAGATCGATGCCGGTCTCTTCCTCAAATCGGGCGGCCGTGGCGTCGTCCATGCCCCATTCGGGGCCGGGCAATTGGACATAACCGTAGGCCGAGATCTGGATCCCCAAGCCGGCCAACGACGGGTGATCGCGATACCGTTCCAATAGCTCGCGGACCGCCGCCAGG
>JAAZNR010000492.1 GCA_012798155.1 Thermogutta sp.
CTGCGGGAGATCGGCCGCTGGCTGGCCCAATTCGGCGACGGCGTTTACGGCACCCGCGGCGGACCCTTCAAGCCCGGCCGATGGGGCGCCTCGACCTGCAAGGGCGATACGATCTACGTCTTCGCCTTCACTTGGCCGGCAGAAGGCACGCTGGTGCTCCCCGCCCTCCCGGCACGGATTGAAAAGGCGACGCTGCGTTCCGGTGGGAATCTCCGTTGGGAACAGACGGACCAGGGACTCGCCCTCTCCGTGGATGCGCCGGACCCCTTGATCACGGTCATCGAACTGAAGCTCGACCGGGATGCCCTGGCGATTCCGCCGATGAACGTGCCCGCCGCCGGGGCGATCAGCGCCGGCAAGCCCGCCCGGGCGTCCAACGTCTTTCAAAACAAGACCGAGCAATTCGGCCCGGCCAAGGCCCTGGATGATGACCCGGACACGCGCTGGGCCACCGACGCCGGCACCGAGCAGGCGTGGCTGGAAGTGGACCTGCAAGTCCCCTGCGAGGTAAGGCGGGCAACGATTCACGAGGCCTTTCCGGGCCGCATCCGAGCGTTCCGCATCGTGGCGGAAAAAGACGGCGCCTGGCTCCCGTGCCATGAGGGCACGACCGTGGGCGAGGATTTCTCGGCCGATTTTTCGCCCGTCGTCGCCCGCCGCTTTCGCCTGGAAATCACCAAGGCCGCCGAGGGCCCGACGCTGTGGGAATTTCAACTCTTCGGCAAGCCCTCGCCGTGAAACCCCCGCCGGCATTGCCGCCGCGTACCGCGGGGCCGACCTCCCTTACCCTCTACAAGTGCCTCTATACGGGAGGATTCTTTATACAGGAAGAAGATTTGATCGTGCCCGCAAGGTTTCCCCGCCTGTGGAACTCATTCACCGGCCGGAGGGTCGGCGGGCGGCGGTGATGCGAGCCTGAAGTTGCAAGGCCTCCGCGCGGACGGCGCCGGTTGCGCGGGCCAAAGCCATGCGACAGTAGACCTCCGCGGCGCCTGCCCGACCCGCTGCGAGAGCCGCCGCGGCCTGGCGGAGAAGGGATTCCGCCTCGCGGTTTTGGGCGGCGACTTCGGCCGCCCGGAGCCGCGCCGCTTCATCCACGCCCAGTCCCTCACTGACCGCCGTGGCCCACGCCCGACTTGCATTCGATGGGCCGATCCCGTCGCCGGATGCGGTCGCGCTGCGCGTGCCGGAAAACGACGGATCGGGCGGACGCGCGGCTTGAGCAGCGGCGGAGGAGGGGTTTTGCCCCGGTACGTCGGCCCCGGCGATGCCGTCTTTCCGTTCGGAAGCCGCCCCGGCCGTTCCGCCGGGGTTCTCGCCGGGGTTCTCTTCGCCCGGCCGGCCGTTTTCCAGAGGGTCCGCCATTCCCGTCGCCGTTGCCGTCGATAAGGCATGGGAACGTTCCAGGACCTTCGATTGCGGATCGTCGAGCCGGGGCGTCTCGCCGGGGAAAACCGGCCGATCACCGACGACCGGCACAAAGCCCATCACGAAGGGCGTGGCGGATGCATCCCACCACCAGCCGTGGTACCCGTTGGAAAGCATGAGGGAGGGACTTTGGAACGTCGCCGCGCCGCGGTAGCCTTGCGACCACCGGCCGAAGAACTCGCCCTGCACACGCCGGCCGCGGAGTCCGAAACCGACGGAGCCGCCCGCGTCGCCGGGGAAGTTGCCGAAGGCGGGGGAAACACCGGGCGGCCGCGGTCCGAATCGGGCGAACCAGTTGGGGCCGACCAGGCTCCAGGAAACGCCCTGCATCTCGAAGAAAGAATCGGACGCCGACGTCGCGCCGACCGAGACGGCGGCCTGCGGCGAAGGGTTGGACGCACTGCCGGAGGTCTGAGCGAGCAGGTCGGCTGTGCGAGCTGCAATAACAATGCCCGACGCGGAAACTAAAAGAACAACCGCGCGAGCCAGAGGGGCGTGGGAGCCGCGGTATGCCGACATGGGTCTTCGTCTCCCGGCGAATGGTATCGGCACGAGATTGCGGGCGACAGGCGGTCGCCGGCAAAGACTCAAGGCCGAAGCGTCGTCTGCCGATCAACCATGTTATTCTAGGCGCGGGGAGGCAGGCATTCCACGCCTGAATCGTGTCGGCCCCGATGCGGCAAGAGAAAAATGCCGCTTGGGGCAAAGGCGGGGGCTTGCACGGCGGGGCAGGCTCGGGTACCATAGCTTTTTCCCGCTGAGGGATTTGGAAGACGCGATCTTCCGGCCCCGGCGACGGCCGCAGCAAGCCGGGCAAACCGGGGGCCGAAACGGGGGTCGAAAAAGTCGTTGAGACCACCCGTTGACAGCCGAAAGCGGCGCGATAGAATAACAAATGCCGGTCGACGAATGGTTGGTTCAACCCCGAGCGACCGCCGATCTTTGACAACTTAGTAGCGTGTTGATGTAGCCCCATACGTGTGCCGGTGCGACCGGATCACGTAAACTGCCGTGACCACGGCAGTTTCGATCAGATCTTTCAAGTTGCTAGCCATCCTCTTTGGGGGTAGCTCCCCGGAGGGGTAAGCAAACAAAAAATTGAAGGGTTTGATCCTGGCTCAGAGTGAACGTTGGCGGCGTGGATTAGGCATGCAAGTCGTGCGACGAGGCCCGCAAGGGTGCTCGAGCGGCAAAAGGGAGAGTAATACATGGGTTACCTGCCCTTGGGACTGGGATAGCCGCGGGAAACTGCGGGTAATACCAGATGACGTCTTCGGACCAAAGGTGCGATTCCGCCCGAGGAGGGGCCCGTGTCCTATCAGCTAGTTGGTGAGGTAAAGGCTCACCAAGGCGATGACGGGTACGGGGTGTGAGAGCATGTCCCCGCTCACTGGGACTGAGACACTGCCCAGACACCTACGGGTGGCTGCAGTCGAGAATCTTCGGCAATGGGCGCAAGCCTGACCGAGCGACGCCGCGTGCGGGACGAAGGCCGTTGTGTTGTAAACCGCTGTCAGGGGGGAGGAAATGTCGGCCCTCAGGGTCGGCTTGACCTATCCCCAGAGGAAGGACGGGCTAAGTTCGTGCCAGCAGCCGCGGTAAGACGAACCGTCCGAACGTTACTCGGAATTACTGGGCTTAAAGGGTGCGTAGGCGGCTTTGCAAGTCGGATGTGAAATACCTCGGCTTAACCGAGGAACTGCATTCGAAACTGCAAAGCTCGAGAGAGATAGAGGTGAGCGGAACTTGGGGTGGAGCGGTGAAATGCGTTGATATCCCAAGGAACACCGGAGGCGAAAGCGGCTCACTGGGTCTTTTCTGACGCTGAGGCACGAAAGCTAGGGTAGCAAACGGGATTAGATACCCCGGTAGTCCTAGCCCTAAACGATGAGCACTAGACCGAGGGATTCTCCATGATCTCTTGGTCGTAGGGAAACCGTTAAGTGCTCCGCCTGGGGAGTATGGTCGCAAGGCTGAAACTCAAAGGAATTGACGGGGGCTCACACAAGCGGTGGAGGATGTGGCTTAATTCGAGGCTACGCGAAGAACCTTATCCTGGTCTTGACATGCACGGATTAACCCTGTGAAAGCGGGGCCACGCCTCTCTGAGGTGGAACGTGCACAGGTGCTGCATGGCTGTCGTCAGCTCGTGTCGTGAGATGTCGGGTTAAGTCCCTTAACGAGCGAAACCCCTGTCGTTAGTTGCCATCGGGTCATGCCGGGTACTCTAGCGAGACTGCCGGTGTTAAACCGGAGGAAGGTGGGGATGACGTCAAGTCCTCATGGCCTTTATGACCAGGGCTGCACACGTCCTACAATGGCGCGTACAAAGGGAAGCAAACCCGCGAGGGGGAGCAAATCCCAAAAAGCGCGCCCCAGTTCAGATTGCAGGCTGCAACTCGCCTGCATGAAGCCGGAATCGCTAGTAATCGCGGATCAGAATGCCGCGGTGAATGTGTTCCTGAGCCTTGTACACACCGCCCGTCAAGCCACGAAAGTGGGGGGCATCCGAAGTCGCCGAGCTAACCCGAAAGGGAGGCAGGTGCCGAAGATGAACTCCGCGATTGGGACTAAGTCGTAACAAGGTAGCCGTAGGGGAACCTGCGGCTGGATCACCTCCTTTCTAAGGATTTCAGCTAGTCGAGTCTCACGCTCGACGACATGGAGCCGGATGCTCGGCATACAAAGAGGCTCATCGCACGCTACTAGGCTTATACGCCCCGATGTCGGTTCGCCGCGTCGGGGTTTTTTTATTTCTTGATTGCGTTTCTCCCGTCCTTTTTCCGCCGTCCTCGCAGACGGCGAACGCCCGAGGCGGACGCCGTGCTGGATGGCAACCGCTCCGGCCGGTTCCGCGTTGCGGCTGCCACGGCGGCAGGGGTCTCTCTAGCCATACCACGGCGCGCGGCGGGGACATATCGCCGGCAAAGGACAATTTGAGGAAAGGACTATTTCAGGTGACGCTTTCTGTCGGCGCTCCCTGTTGCCGAACCGCAACGTTTTTTGACAGGGGCCTGTTCAGGTACGAAGCCGGCCGCGGGAGCCGTCACCGCCGCATACCCGGGATATCCGCGGCAGGCGTTCGCCGCACGGCCCGTAAACGCGAGCTATTTTCCTTTAGGGCGTAAGCGTCTTTCTCTTAGGGCGTAAGCGTCGGGCATACGAATTGCAAGCAATCGCTTGGATCGATATCCGCGGGGCGGATATTGTGCCCAAAAAGGGGATTCCGCAACGGTCGGCAAAAGGGGATACCCAACGATCCGCAAAAGGGGATACCGGAACGGTCCGCGGCAAGAGGGGTCTTCTCGATGTACGAATGCCGAATGCGGCGAAAAGCCGATAGCCGGGGTCGGTTGCCGTCCCGCCTGGCACGGCGTCGGCGAGGCACGCTCATCTTGGAACTGGTGTTGGTGCTGCCGCTGATTTTGATTGCGCTCTTGGCGGCCATCCAATTCGGAAAATACTTCGCCAATATGCAGGAGATTTCGCTGGCGGCGCGGATCGGCGGCCTGGCGGCCTCGCGAACGGCCAACCTCTCCGCGGTGCCCGGCGATCCCGTCCCGACGACGGTGGTCGAGGCCGTCAACAAGCAATTGACGAGCGTCGGCATTCCTACCGCGGCGATCGCGCTGGAACACAACCTGGACGGCTGCCCCATCTTGCTCAAGTCGCCGCAGGATGTCTCCGTCGATGTCGATTTGATCTCCGCGCCGCCCCCGGGACGTTACGTTCGGGTGATCGTGATCGTGCCTCAGGCGGCGCTCATGCCGGACCTCCTGCGGGCTTGCGGTCTGCACCTGGTGCTCCCCGGCAAGATCACGGCATTTTCCAACGTCTTTCAGTATGCAATGTGAGAGCGGCTCCGCCCCGCGTAAAGTCACGGCGTTCCCGTGGCGCAAATTGGTGACCCCGCCGCGAGACCGCATCTCCGTGCTTGATCGGCATGTCAGCCCTCAATAGGCGACCCAACATGAATCGTCGGCCCACGACAAGATCGGTCAGGGCCTCTGCGGCCTGTGCGAGCCTTGCTGCGAGCAACGAGCGGCGACCGAGCTTGTGTCGCAGCGGACACGCCCCCCGAGACCGCAGCGGCTTCTCGACGCTCTGGCTGATTCTGACGTTGCCCATTTTTCTGACGTTGTTCGCGTTCGTCTTTGAAATGGGGCACATGTGGGTGGCGCGAGTCGAGCTGGAGAACGGCCTGGAGTCGGCGGCCTTGGCGGCCGTGCGGAGCTGGGCCGAGTCGGGCAGTAGCGATACCTACCTGCCGCGACAGGTCGGCGCGGCCTACGCCGCCAACAATACCGTCCGGAGTTATCCCCTGGTCTTGGGGCTGAATCATGATCCGGCCGCCGGTCCGGATAACCCCAATCAGAACCTGACGTGCACGGCGACGGTTTACAGCCCGGTCGGAGCGGTCTCGCCGGAGGGCAACTTGATCTTCGGCGCGATCCTCACGGACGACCCGAACTGCCCGTTGACCTTCAATGCCGGCATTCGCCCCAGTTGCGGACAATCCTACGTGGAAATCGGCGGCAGCGGCGGGACCGAATACGCCGTCCGTGCTCAGGCCGTGATGGAGGTCCCCAGCCCGATTTGCCGTCTTTTCGGCTTGGCGATGCCTGCTTATCGAATCACCGCTTTCACCATTGCCGCCTATTCGTGTGCCGAACGTCGGCCGCGCCTGGTCCGCGTCGACCAATACATCTGCCCGGGACCGTGAGGATGAACACCAGATTTGAATCCCCCGCCCCTGCCGCCGAGTGCGACTTGCGTCCGGGGCAATTTGCCGAAACAGGACGTACGGGATCGGCGCTGCCGGCTGCGAGGACGAAGGCGGGCTGTTTGCATGCGGGAGGGGGACGCTTGCGGCGTCGCTTGCGCGGCGGGTCGTTGACCCTGGAGGCCGTGCTGATTTTGCCCGTGCTGGTGTTGACGTTCTTGGCCGTCATCCAGTTCGGAATCTTGATGCTGGTCGAGCAAACCGTCGTCCACGCGGCCACCGTCGCCGCGCGGGAGGCGGCGAAAGGGGCGGACGTCGAGGCCGCCGTGCTCGCGGCCCACAGCGTCCTCGGTCTGCACGGCTTGAGCGTCGGTCCGGCGATGACGCTGGTTCTGGAAGACCCCCTGGCGGATACCCCCGCTCAAGTCCGCGGCGACCTGCCGTGCGACATCAGCGGGCTGCCGGCCCTGACGGCCGGTGAGGTTCGCGTCACCTTGTGCGTCTCTCTCAGTCATCGCCCGTTTCTCAACGGCTTGAGGTATTGGGCCGTCGATTTTACGGGCAGGAAGTTTACCGTCAGCGCAGTGGCGGACCGCGAATTCGAAGGTCAGGCCATGATCACACCTCGGCCGGGATGCCGATGCTACTGAAGCTCCGGACCGCAACATGCGGCGGGCGTCCCGCCAGCGCAAAAAGAGGGGAGGGGACCGCGGTCCTCTCCCCATGCCGATTTTCACGACGATTGATCGGCCCCTCTACGCCCAGCACGACTTCTCGTTAGGTGGCACCACCTCTGAAGGGTTGGCGTACCCTCGAAGGGGAGCCGCAACAAGCGCGTGCGGCCTGGATTTCAGCCGCTACGTGTCAGCGCGGGTCGTGCGACGGCGGAGGACCGTCCTGATGCGGCGGCGCTCCCGCAGGTCCGCCCCAACGTGGAGGCGGCGGTCCCGGAGGTCCGTCCTGATGCGGAGGCAGGGGGCCGTCCCGATGCGGCGGAGGTGCTCCGGGCGGTCCCGGCGGCAGCGGACGCGCCGACCGCAGCAGCAGCTCCGCCATGTCGCCCATGCCTTCGCGCCTCAGCAATTCCGCGGCCCGATGAATCCGCTCCATCCGCTCCGGCGGGATCGGCGGCGGCAACGGCCGGTCTTCGGCACGCGCCCGCGATTGGCGATGCAATTCCTCGATGCGCCGTTCCAGCTCGCGGACCAGCTCTTCCTTTCCTTCCTCTCGGGCACGGCCGAGCTGCTCGCGTAACTCCGCCAAACGGCGCTCCAGTATTTCGGGCGGCGGACCCGGAGGACCGGCTTCCGGCGGACGGGGGCGGCCTTCCCTCGCGGCGTGCAGCAAGCGTTCCGTTTCGGCGATCTGCTTTTCCAGTCGCTCCACGGCGTCCATGCGACGTTCCTCGCGTGCCCGAGCAATCTCGTGCCGCAGCTCATCCAGACGGCGCTCCAGCCGTGCGACCGGAGGCGGCCCGTCCGGTTTCTCCGGCGGTCGCCCGCGACCGAATCGCTCCATAACCTCGCGTTTTCGGGCCTCCAGCTCGCGCATCTCGCGCTCGATACCTTCCATCGCCTCACGGATCCGCGCTTTCGCCTCGTCGGAAGCCCCTTCCATTTCCCGCCGCAAGGCCTGGGCTCGCTCCTTCAATTCGGCCTGAGCTTCCTGAATGCGCCGCATGGCCTGCTCGATTTCCTCCCGCACGCGCTCCGGTTGAGGCGGTCGGGGGCGGTCCATGTCCTCATGCCGCTCTCCGTCCCGGTGATCCCGGTCCATGTCCTCGCGCCGCTCTCCGTCCTGGCGATCCCGGTCGATGCCCTCGCGCAGCTCTCCGTCCCGGTGATCCCGGTCCATGTCCTCGCGCTCCTCTCCGTCCCGGCGATCCAGATCCGGGCCGCGGTCTCGCTCCGGCTCCCGATCGCGTTCCTGCTCCGCTGCGACCGGAGGGTCGGTCCCTGGGGGCGGACCTTCGCGGCGGCCCTCTTCCGCCGTCGCCGGACTCCATGGGGCAAGGACCGCCGCCAGCGCCACGGCCGACAGCGAGCCTCGCCAAGATACTGCGAACCTGGTCATAATGGTTCCTCCTTCTTCCTGGGGCAGCGGCCGGAAGGCCCCCGCCCAAACCGTGGAAAAAACGACCGCCAGAGCGGTCACGACGATCGTGGTCGTCGACGCAGCCCGAATGGTGCCGCGCCGCACGCAATCTTTCGGTGGGCGTGATATGCTCATCAGTCTCGCGACTCGCCGTGCCAGGGCCGAGCCAAAGCCGTCTCCGCCGGCGCCCACCACCGAGCTGAGGCCGGGGCAAACGATCCGCCCGTACCGCAACAAACCGCGCGCGAGCTGGCGCGGGCCGTCCGCGAGCAGTAGCGACGCCTCATCGGCCGCAAGCTCGCAGGCCCAATGCAGTCGGCGGCGAATGGCCCACGCTGCGGGATGCCACCATAGAACGGCCGAGCCGAGACCGGCCAAATAGCGCCAGTTGGGGTCGCGGGCCGCTAGATGCGCCAATTCATGGAGCAAAATCGCCTCCTCCGCGGGATCGAGCAGCGAGCTGTTGAAGCCCTCCGGCAGCCCCAGTGCAGGCCGAAAGATGCCGCATGCCACCGGCGTCTTCAGCTCCGGCAAAAGGTAGACGGGGATATCCGGCGGTAGTTGCAGTTGTTTTGCCCAACGGGCTACGAACTCCGTGATCGGCCCGCCGGTCAGTTTGCGAGCGCGCTTGCAGGCCGACCGCAATCGTAGCTGGGCCCATTGCAGGCGCAGCCACACGGCGAAAGCACCCAGCAACCAAAAGCCGCCCAGCAGCGCGGCGCCGGCAAAATCGGGGTCGTGGGTCCGCAAGCCCGGCTCGGCCGCTATTCCCGGCTCGGCCGCCGATTCGGCGTGCGCCTCCGCGTCACCATGCAAGCCCGATGGGTGCGAATCGCCTCCCGCGGACCGCACTCCGTCGATGTCCGTTGTCCCGCCCACGACGGCATCGTCGAAGGCAAGGCGCGGAAAAGTCCGGCTCGCGCCGGTTTGGACCTCTTCGGTCCCGCCCGCCGCCGTAGCCGTACCGGGCCGAGCACCGGCGTACGAGTCAGCCTGGAAGTGCGATGTCTGTGAGGATGTCCGCGACGGAGGGAAAAGGCCTTCCAACAGCAGCGTCCCCACGGCTCGATCCAGTCCGGTTAAAGCGAATACCCCGAGAAGAAAGCTGCACGCCGCGGCGACTTGCCACACCAGGCGTCGCCGGTCCAGCCCCACGCAAATCCGCTCGACGAGGATCGCCGCAAGGTA
>JAAZNR010000493.1 GCA_012798155.1 Thermogutta sp.
GTTTGCACGGGTCGCAACTCGCCTGACTGCTCCGCGGCGTAAAGTCGAACCGCGCCGTCGTCACCCAGGCTCCAAAAGCAGGTCCCGTATTCACTGGCACCGAGAAGGAGGCAGGGCACGCCGTTCAACGGAGGTTTCGCCATCTCCACGGCCGAGACTTTGCCCCCCCGGTCTGAAGCGGTGGTTGCGGGTGAATCTTGAACGAGCGTGTTTGCGGGAACAGACAGTTGCGCGGTTTCCGACGAGGGAACCGCGCCGCCGGATGCCGACTGCGACCCCTTTCTACCGCCGGCTGCGCGGCTATACTCGGCGGCGGCCTCCGCGCTCACCGGTTCCATCCGGCCCGGTCGAAAAAGGGGAATGACGGTCCATAGGAGGAAAAGGAAAACGCCGGACACGGCGACGATCGTCCCGATTCCACCCACCGTGATCAACGATCGCGCTACGCCGTCGACGAGGCGAACCCTCCATCGGTTTCGGAAGACGCGAAGTTTCGACCGGCGCCGTCCCGCGGCCGTGCCCGGCTCCGACTGCATCGCACCGCGACTCTCGGGCCGTGGAACCTCGTTTTCCTGAGGGGCCATGAATAGCATCTCAACAAAGCACCTGCCGCCAACGAGAGGACGGGCATGATCTCGAAGGCGGCAGGGCATCGGGAGCTTTGATGTACGGACTTGGATTGGGGATCTGATGGCCCGTCCTCATCCCCATCCAAGCACGCGCTGCAACGCGAGCGATCGCGCACGCCCGAGTCACTCCGCGGAGAGTCCCGCCGACTCCAGGGCTTTCTTCGCGATCGCTGCGGTGACCGGGAAATAGCCGTCTTTCACGACCTCGGCCTGTCCCTGCTTGCTGAACACGAACTTGATGAACTCCGCCCGCAAGGGGTCGAGCTGAGTTCCCGGCTTGTAGTTGACGTAGAGGTACAGGAACCTGGCCAACGGGTAATCGCCGGTATAGGCATGGGCCGGGTCGGCGGGGACCATCGGGGAATTCGCGTCCAGGGCCAGGGGGACGGCCCGGACATCAGCGGTCTTGTACCCGATACCACTGTAACCGATGGCATAGCGGTCGCTGGCCACGCCTTGGACCACGGAAGAACTCCCCGGTTGTTCCTTGACCTCGTCCTTGTAATCGCCGTTGAACAGGGCGTGTTCCTTGAAGTAGCCGTACGTACCCGACGCCGAATTCCGCCCGTAAAGGCTGATCGGCCGGGATGCCCAGATCCCGGTCAGTCCGGCCTGCCCCCAAGTACGGATGTCGGTCGGATACCCGCCCTTTCGCGTCTTGGAGAAAATAGCGTCCACCTGCTGCAGGGTCAGCCCTTGAATCGGGTTGTCCTTGTGGACATAGACGGCCAACATGTCGAGGGAAGTTGGGAGCGCCGTCGGCTTGTAGCCGAATTTGGCTTCGAATTGGTCGATCTCGGCGGACTTCATGGGCCGGCTCATCGGCCCAAACTGGGCCGTGCCGGCGATCAGGGCAGGCGGGGCGGTCGAGGAGCCTTTGCCCTCGATCTCGATCTGAACGTTGGGATAAAACTTGCGGAACCCCTCCCCCCACAGCGTCATCAGATTATTCATGGTGTCGGACCCGACGCTCTTGATGTTTCCCGACACCCCTTGACGCGGCTTGTAGTCGGGAAGCGCCGGATCCACCGTGACTTGCCCGAAACCCAATCCCCCCATAAAGAGCGTCACCGCCAGTGACGCTAAATACGGCTTGAAGAATCCACGACCACATCGATGTGTCATCTCTCGACGTCTCCTATTCTGAAACCACCACGGTGCTACGGCACGGCGTGTCGCACTCCACATCCGCAAGCGGGACAACTCAACTCGACTATGGCACATTTTACCGGACGATTGTTAGGATTTCGTTAAGCCAATGTTAAAGTTCCGTTAAAGAAAATACTCCTATCAGGTTATCATGACGAACACTCCAGGTGGGGTTTTTTGTTCTGCATACCCGCGTTTCGCCTGATCCTCCGCCCTTCGCTTGGTCCGGCCCAGACCGCGAAGATCGCTTTCAGACCGGGAGTTTCCCTGCCGTTTGGTTTCCGAATTACAAATTATTGGAGACCGCGACGAGGTCGAACACACCCCCTCGAACGACTGGATCATTGCCATCATATAGCAGGGTCAGCTTAAACCGATCGGGCAATTCGGCGGCAGGTATCCTGTGGCCGTCTCCGGACTGTAAACACTGTAAAAGGTCTGTAAAAGAATGACCGGCTACCGGCCGAAGATTGGGCAAGCCAGCGGAAAGCCGGATACGGATTCAGGGATTTTCAAACGGATGACGGCAAGACCTTTCCGAGTCGTCGGGTGAATCGCAGTTGACCGCCTTAGGCTTTAGAGGAATCCTGCCCACACGACGGTTTCCCCGAAGCATTCCCCCGGGCGTGTGCCCAGCCCGTTTCCGAATCGAAAACGCCGCCAAGCATCATTCGCCCCGGCCAAGGCGATCTGAGCTTCGGGGGATTTCACTTCAAGCAGCACTTTCGATTTCGTCAGCCGTGCGGTACACTATAGGCTTCCAAGTCGGAAACGGACTCAAGCAATGGTTGTGCCCTACGTTTAAGGTTGACGATGTTTTAAGTTAACGATGACCTCTTGGGCAGCAACCTCTTAGGCAACCGACCGGGTGAGAGAAATGACAAAACCGCATCGGCAAATCAAGAAAGCGAATCACGGCAAACGGCCCGCCAACGCCAAGGCGAGACGGAAGAAACGCTGGGTAGTAAAGACGTGAGCACAAATCGGTCGAAGCTTGCGGCCTCGGAACCCACCGCCTGAAAGGCCGGTTCCTGAAGGCCGGTTCCGCCAAGCCTCGCCGAAACCCTCGTCCCGGGAGGGAATCCACCACGTGAAGAACGGATGCCGAATCCGTTTCCGCAAGGAGTCTTGTGACGTGGCCAAAAAACCGTTCATTCTCGACCCTGCTCAAATCGACACCGAAACGGTCATCGCGGATATCCACGAGATTCGCAAGTACAATCCGCAACGGTTCGAGATGGAGCAACTCACCGCGATCTGCTACGACGACCCGCAGCAGGCGGTTTGCGTGGGCTACAAAGACTTGACCGCGGACGAGTTTTGGGCAAGGGGCCACTTCCCTGGGATGCCGCTGATGCCCGGCGTCTTGATGTGTGAGGCCGCCGCTCAATTGGCCAGCTACTACGCTCTGAAGCATCGGCTCATGAACGCTCCGATGGTCGGGTTCGGCGGGTTTCAAGACGTCCGATTTCGGGGAATCGTTCGGCCGGGCGACCGCTTCGTTATCGTTGTGCGATTGTTACGAGCACGGGCAACGATGATGACTTGCGAGTTCCAGTGCTTTGTCAAGCAATCGCTCATGTGCGAGGGTATCATGCTGGGTATCCCGTTGACGCCCGAGAAGATCATGGCGGACAACGACGGGGAGGCCGCGAACGCCTGAACGTTCGGCCGCATCCCAAGGCGGCTCAAGGATTGAGCGGACAACGCCCGGCTGAGGTCGGCGCGGCCGATCTTCGATGCGTCGCCGGCGCCGATGGCCGCAAGGCTTCACACCGGGTTCGCACTCATCGAACGCAGAGGTGAACGCCGGGGATCAACATGGGCCGTCCCATTCTACGGAAAATCGATCCCTCTCTCGATCTGAGCCGCTGTTTCCGCGAAGCGGTTTCCCTGCCGCAACCGTGGAGGTCCGACCTCCTCTTCGGGCGAAACGCTCCCCTCGAGGTCGAGGTCGGTACCGGGAAGGGCATGTTTCTGCGGAAGGCCGCGGCGGGAACGCCGGAGGTCGACTTCTTGGGCATCGAGATCGCCTTGAAGTACGCCAAATACGCGGCCGCCGGGCTGGTTAAAGCAGGCCTGACCAATGCGGCGGTCATCCACGGCGACGCCCTGAGATTCTTCGCGGAGTGGCTGCCCGACCAATCCGTGCACGCCGTTCATGTGTACTTCCCCGACCCCTGGTGGAAAAAGCGACACCGAAAGCGGCGCGTCATGCGGGAGGGCTTCGTTCGCGACGTCTCTCGCGTGCTCGTCCCCGGCGGTCGTTTGCACTTTTGGACGGACGTTGGCGAATACTTCCACGCATCGCTGGCCCTCATCGCGGAATGCTCTCGCTTGGAGGGACCGTTACCGGTTCCTGAAAAGCCGGCTGAGAACGACATGGATTTTCGCACGCATTTTGAACGGCGAGTTCGTTTGCAAGGCGGAGTCATCTATCGCTCGGAATTCCGAAAACCGTGAGCGGAAACAGCCCCGGAGAGTCCTCCGCGAGGCCGCGCCGGGCGCAAATGTCATGCCGCTCAAGCCGCCCGCTGAACGACGGCATCCCTGCACCAGACGTACACGTAACCCTTTTTCGTTTTCGCGGTCCGGCGGGCAACGCCGCATCGATACAGGCAGTAGGCGATCCGCTGGGCGACCCCATGCGTTACGCCCAGAGAATCCGCCAAGTCGCGGGCGTGAAAGGGCCCGTCCGGCCGCATGGGCAGCAGATGCAGCAGATCGCGGCCCCGCCGCAGCTCGATGCGTTCGCGAACGGCCAGAAGACGCTGATCCGCCACGCGATAACCGCGTCGCCCCCAGCGATGATTCGGGCCCGGATAGCGTATCTCCTCGATTTCGACTAAAGGGACGTGGATGCGCAAGCGGGGATGCGGGAAAACCTTGCAAAAGTGAAGCAAGTCGTGAAAGAACTCCCACGCCTCGCCGCGTTTGGGACTGCGGCGTCGCGACAGGACGGGCCCCTCGGGCTTCCCGAGTCGGACGATCTGCTTGCCGATGACGACAGGCTTTACGATCAATAGGTTGTGCGACTCCAGCAAGCGCGCGGCTTTTCGCCGCAGAAGGGCCAAGGGGCCGAGTTGAATCTCGACCAGTCCGCCGGGCAAGACGACGTCGATGCGGTAGTTGTCGAGCCGATCTTCCAACCGCGCCTCCGGCCCGGCATAGAGTTCTTTTAGTTGGCGATGGAGGGAGAACTCCATGGCAGGCACATCCTTCCGCAGTGTTACAGCCGAACCTGAATGCGCCTCCCACCCTCAGGCCGGCCTACTCCGCATGATAGGAAGGCGCGATGATAGGAATGGGTACGGCGCAAACGCCCGTTGCCGATGCGCCAAGCGATCATCGCGCCGCTCTCGATTCAGCGCCGCCCTCAGGTGGGCGGATCGATCCCGAAATCGCGGATCGTGAAGAGACTGGAAAAGGGTAGGCCGCGTTCGGCGAAGGCCTTGGCGCCGCCTTCCATCCGATCGACGACGGCGGCTACACGGATGACCTTCAGTCCGAACTCTTCTACCCGCTCAATCGCCTCCAGCGAGGAACCGCCGGTCGTCACCACATCCTCGACGATGACGGCCCTTTCACCCGGCTGAACCGGCCCCTCGATAAACCTGTTGGTGCCATGTCCTTTCGATTGCTTGCGGACCAAGAAACCCCGAATCGGCACGCCACGGACGGCGGACATGGTAATGACGGCGGACGTAATCGGGTCCGCACCGATGGACATCCCCCCGACGGCATCCGGCATCTCGGTCTCGCGGAAGAGGTCCAGCAAGCCTTCGCCGATGAGGCGTGCTCCTTCGCCGTCCAAAGTGACCTGTTTGCCGTCGAGGTAATAAGTGGAGGTCTTCCCCGAAGCCAAGGTGAATTGGCCGAATCTGAGCGCCCGCTGAAGAATCAATTGTCGTAGAACTTCGCGGTCATACACGGGCAGTTACCCCTGAGAACAATCAACAAGGAGCGACGGCAAAAGGCGCAAGCGCGACCGGCGGCGCCGTGCCAGCAGCGTAGGATTCATTGTGCCGCAAACCCCCGCACGGCAAAAGCGATCTCGCCGGCGGACCCGGATGCCCACCTCACGCGGCGAGCGAACCATCCTTGCGACGGGTGACGACTACGGGACGACGGCGACTTGGGAACCGATTGACAGGATATCGTAAACGTCCTGAATGTCTTTCTCGGACAGAATGAAAGCCCCCGGTGGATTGGGTTGTTGCAACAGGTCGGGACGCCCCGGCCCGTGGATACCCAGGCGTCCTCCCAGCCCGATCCAAAGCTGGCCCAAGGGATTGTTTGAATCGCCGGGCGACGTCACGCCGGTTGGCGTGTAAAAAGCGGGATTCTCGATCTTTTCGCAAACGCGGTACACGCCGGGAGCCGCCGCCGCATCCGCGCCCAATGTCACCCGAAAGCGTCCCGCGTAGCGATCCTGACAAAACAGCACCAGCTCACCGCGGGAAAGATAGATTCTCGCCTCGAAGGGGCCGCGAACCACTTTCAGCGATTGCCCGGGAGCAAGCCGTTCCGGCTGCGAAATGCCGTTGATTTTGGCCAACAGCGGCCAGGGCACCGCATAGCCCTCCGCGATCCGCTCCAACGTCTCGCCCGGCGCGACCACGTGAGGCTGCTCCAGAATGGATTGCCGTGAATAGATCACGGTCCCGGCCACTTGGTCCAGCAGATCCGTCAATTGCCTGCTCTCTTCGGGCATCAGCCGATCGTCCGCGAACCAGGCCGAAAGGACCTGGTGCACGGCGGCAAAGTCCCCTTGGTCCAGCTTTCGCCGCGCCGTCTCGAGAAACTCCGCAAACTCTTTCCGCACGTTCTCGACGGGCGTCCCTGCTGGAGGACTTTGCATTTCCGGGGAAGAACTCTGGAAAGCGGAAGAAATTGGGGAGTGAGAGGATGAAGCTCCCTCCTGCCGCGGCGTCGCCCCGCTCGCCGGATCGCCCCGCGACCCATCCTGGGCAGAGAGGGACGACGGCCCCATCGTAGCGAAGCGTCCGACCTGCCCCTGAGGTTCGGCGGCAAGGAAACCGGAACCGCCTTCGCCGCTTTCGCTCCCTGGGGAAATGGGAGGAGGCCCCGCGATGGCGGCGGGCGGGACGGCCGGCCCCGTTTCCGCCGACCTGCCGGCATCCTGGAAATTCCCACCGGCCACCTCCATGGGCACCTCGGGTACGGCGATCTCCAGGTCGCCGTCCGCCGGCCAATCCGCGGCCTGCCCACCGGGGGGCGGGGCCTTCGGCGGCTTCGTCACCGCTTGATAACCGAGATAACCCACCACCAGCAGGACGGCGAGAACGGCAATCGTCTTGACCGTCTCCATGTTCGTCCTCCTTGACGAAATGGCAAAA
>JAAZNR010000494.1 GCA_012798155.1 Thermogutta sp.
CTCCTCTATCGGGCTGAGCGGCGAATCGGAGCGGCGTCGAAGCCTTGCCTCGCGGTCGTCGGCAGTCGAAAGCGACTTCATCCCGCCTTGCGGAACTCCTTGGTCCGCGGCGCATAGCCGTACTGCCGCAACCGATCCGTCAGCGTGCGGACGCCGATTCCCAACGCCTTCGCCGCCTTGGAACGATGCCCGCCGAATTGCTCCAGCGTCTTTTCGATCAATTGCCGTTCCATGTCCGGGATGGTCGTTCCCACGGGGATCTCGGGCAAGCCGCCGGGCCGCGGCTGCGACTCCGCCGGCAGCCATTTCCGCAGTCGGTCCGCGGAGATGCGAGGGGTATTCTCCAAGACGCACAGGCGCGTAACCAAGTTTTCCAATTCCCGCACGTTTCCCGGCCAATCATGCCCCGCCAAAACCTCCAGGGCCGATCGATCGATCTCGGGGACTTCTCGCCCCAGACGCTCTTGGCAGCGCGAGCGGAAATACGCGATCAATTCCGGAATGTCCTCCCTTCGTTCGCGCAGGGGAGGCACGTCGATCGGCAACACCGCGAGCCGATAGTACAGGTCCGCGCGGAACGCCCCCGCCGCCACCTCGCGGCTCAGGTCTCGATTCGTCGCCGCGATTACGCGGACGTCGGCGCAACGGGTTTCACTGGATCCCACCCGTTCGAAGGCCTTTTCCTGCAACACGCGGAGCAACTTGGCTTGGAGCGGTGGACCGATCTCGGTCACTTCGTCCAAGAGCAGCGTGCCGCCGTCGGCCGTTTCGAAGCGGCCCGCTCGGGCTGAATCCGCGCCGGTATAGGCACCCCGCTCATGCCCGAACAGTTCGCTTTCCATCAAATGCGGGGCCAAGGCGGGGCAATTCACGCTGACGAACGGCCCGCGGCGCCGGGGGCCGGTCGCGTGAATCCACCTGGCGACCAGCTCCTTTCCGGTCCCGCTCTCCCCGGTAATGAGGACGGTTTCACTCGTGGCGGCCACCTGCTCGATCTTTGCTCGCAGCTCGATCATCGGCCGACTGCTACCGATCATCACGGGCGGTTCAGCGGCGGCGGACTCGCCGTCTTGTTTTTCGTTGCCCTCTAGCAGCAATCGGGCATGACGCACCGCCTCCGCCGTGAGCTTTTCCAATTGTTCCAAATCAAACGGTTTCTCGATGTAGTCGAAGGCTCCCATCCGCATGGCCGCCACGGCCGACGACACGCTGGCGTAGGCGGTCACCATGATGACGCGGGCTCGCAGGCGGCGGCGCTCGAGATGCCCGATCAGCTCCAAACCGGACATCCCCGGCATCTTCATGTCCGTAATGATGCAGTCGAAATCCGACCTTTCGACCGCTTGCAGCGCTTCCGCTCCGCTGGAGCATTCTCGGACGACATACCCGCACCTGCGGAGCACGTCGGCAACCGAGGCACGGGCGGCCGCATGATCATCCACGACCAAGACCGTCCCTCGACCATCCGCTTCCGTCGCAAGGGCTTGTTTGCGTTTCATGGCTGCCGGGTTTTCCTCATCCCTGATCACGACCCGATGACGGCGCATCCCTGCTTGTCGATGACCGCCGGCGCTGTTTTTCGCCGAGGGCTATCGATTTGCTCATACGGCGACTTCCACGTACGGCAACAGGTGATGCCATTTCACGCCGCGCGGCGCTCCGCCGGCGATGACCGCTCGCCGGTTTGCGTCCGGCCGACGTTATGCGGAAAGCGCAGCGTAAAGCGTGCCCCGCCGGTGGAACGGTTCTCCACGTCCACTTCCCCCCCATGCAGCTCCACAATCCTACTGACGATGGCCAGCCCCAAACCGGTGCCGCCCTTCTTGGTGGTGTAAAACGGCTCGAACGCGCGGCGCAGAGCCTCTTCTTCCAGCCCCGGCCCGTCGTCTTCCGCTTCGATATGCCATGCCTCCCCGTTCTTCACCGCTCGCAGGACGAATCGCCCTCCTTGCGGCATGGCATCTAAAGCATTCAAGACCAGATTGAACACGGCGCGGCGCAACATCTCGCGGTCGGCCCTGACGACGAACTCGCCCACCGTTTGCACGATTATTTCCACGCCTTGCGCCGCCGCCTGCGGTTGCAAGGCGGACACGACCGACTTCAGAACCTCGCCGATCGGCACCCGCTCCCAGCAAGGTTCGCGCTCCGCCGTGAATTGCAGGAGATCGGTAACCGTACTCTCCGCGGCGCGATGCGAGGCCTCGATGCACCCCAAGATTTCCAAGCCTTGCTCGTCCCGCTCCAAATGCCGCCGTAAAAGGCTGACGTACAACGCGACGGGGACCAAGCTGTTGCGGAGCTCGTGGGCGATATGGGCAGCCATCCGGCCGAGGTCGGCCAAACGATCCTTTTGGGCCAACTGGCGATTCTTGCGTTCCAATTCATCCGTCAGGCGTTTGACCTCGGCGCGGAGCGCCTCATGCGTTTTTTCCAACCGCACCGTCGCCGCTTGCCAGGCCTGCAAGACGGCCCCCAAGCCGTCCTCGGCCGAGGGCAAAACCCAGTCGCCGGCCGGGTTCATCGCCGAGGTCGCCGCGCCCTCGTTCAGCGGTAACGCTTCGCCATCCATGCTTTCAACCTTCCTAACGGCGGTCGATCGACTCGCCATCTATTCGCCCGGCGGGATTGCACACTTGCCCGCAAATCGCGCGAGTCGCTCAACCCTCCCACAAGACATCCGTCTCGTCGCCGGAACGCTCTTGACGGGCATAGGCCCTCCTGGCCTCCGCGGCGTCTTGTATCGCATGCAAGCGACGACTGATCTCCTCTCTTCCGGCGGTCATCTTTTGCTCGCAATGCCGCTCGATCTCCAGTATCTCCGCGAGAAGCCGGCGGCAGTCTTGCAGCCTTCCCGCCGTCTC
>JAAZNR010000495.1 GCA_012798155.1 Thermogutta sp.
TCACGAGTGCGTCGCCTCGGGGCCGCGGCGGGGCGGCGGGAACGCCCGCTCATTCCCTTTCGTCCTTTCGCAAACCCAGCCGCCGCAACAAACCGGGCCGTTTCGGCGCGGCGGTCCCCTCGGCAACCGGCCCTTCCTCGGGCGGCCCTTCGCCGGGCGGCGAACCTCCGTCCACCATGCTCGCATCCTGCCCCTTCTCCGCCGACGGACCTGGGAATTGCTCGTCGGAGGTCGAGTTCCGAGGCGAATAGCGGCGTCCCGCTTCCGGCAGGGCGTCCACCTCGAATCGCGCCGTCAAATATCCGCCCGCCTTGGCCTGTTGCAGCATTTGCACGACCTCCGGATAGGTCCCTCCCAGCTCCACGACGGCTCGAATGACCTCGTCCAGATCGTCCGAGACGAACCGCTTTTGGTCCGGCTCGTTGGGCGTGAATTTGGAGACGACGATCTTGCCCGGCTCGCGACCGGTCACCATGATGCGGTTGCCGGCTTCCAAGAGCGGGGGGCTGTCGAGGCGCAGATGCGAGCCGAAGACCACCAGTTCCGGCCTGCGGCTCTTGGTCACGTGGACCATGGCGGGGCCGTCCACGTTGAGGACGTGATACCAGAATCGATCGCCCAGCCTCTCGCCCATGATGACGGGGTCGTTGGGGTTGAGCGTGGAGAGGGCGCGGAAGGCCCCGTAGCGCGTCTCGGCGCTGGGCGAGGCAAGCATCGACCGCAATTGCTCGACCGACTCCAGATCGTTCAGCGTGCCCAGGGCCGAAAGGGCGTACACGCGGAAGGCAGGCTCGTCGCGCGCGATCTGTCCAAGGACGGGCGCGGCGTCCGGGCAATCGAGGTACGCCAGGGCCTCGGCGGCGTAAAACCGGACCGGCGCCAGCGGCGACGGCAGGGCCTCCTTGAGCGCCGCCACGGCCGGATTTCCCATCGCCTCCAGCTTGAGGGCGGCCGCGGCCGCGGTATCCGGATTCATCAGTTGCTGTTGCAGCTCGCTGATGCGGCGGACGCGGTCCGTCTCGTCGTCTTTCAACGGAATCGCGCGAATCACCGCCAGATAACGCTCGATGTTGTCCTTGTAGCGCGGATGGACCTTCAGCTCGATGTATTCGTCGGTCTTGGCCTTGGCCACGCCCTCTTGAATGCCCCGGTGGACCAGGGAAAAGCGGCGATTGACCACGGTTTGGATGCGGGCACTGTTGAATACCGATTGGTGTTGGGGCTTGAGGACCAGGCCCACCGTGCGCGAGGTCCGCGACACGCCGCCGCCCAAAATCACGCCCCGCGTGGCGTAGATCGGGTCCTTGTCCGGATCGGCGTTGGGATCGACCAGGACCGGCCCCTCGCCGGCGGCCAGCACGCGACCCTCGCGGAGGGCGCCCTCCAAGACCGCCATTTCCCGCATCGGGACCTCCAGCAGATATCCGCCCAGGAGGCTCTTGGTCTCGCTGCGGGAGGGCACGCGAACCTCGATATCGAAGCGGTCGCCCCGCTGAATCCCCGGCCGCAGATAGCCGCGGAGCAGGACGAGGGACGTGTCGGGCGAGGCCAGCACGGTGTTCGGCGAATCCACGCCGCGGCGCTGCATCTCGGCCAGGAGGTATTGCCTCTCGGGCGATGGCAGCGGGTCGCTCCCCGTGCCTCGCAGGCCGGTGACCA
>JAAZNR010000496.1 GCA_012798155.1 Thermogutta sp.
CCCTCGCAGCGCGTTTGCACCGGTACCTGGCCGAAGTGGCGGCGATAGAGCACCAGCATCCAGCCGGTCGTCTCCAGGGCGGCGGCGGTGTTCGTGGTCTTGATGGCGCCGATGACGTTGACGGTCTGGGCGTAGTTGGCCATGGCGTACACATCGGTATTCCGGGCGAATTCGTTCAGGGCCTTGGCGACGCCCAGGCCGTCGCGGAGAAAATACCGGGTTCCCAGCTCGCCGAAGAGGTGCTCGCCGTACCAGTAATTCCACTCGTCCAGGGCCACCGGCACGGCCTTGCCGCCCAAGATTTCCCGCCGGTACTTGCGATGAGCGGCCGCGATCTCATGGACGCGCCGGGCCGCCTGCGCCACATGCTCTGCGAGATCTTGCTTGGCGCCCACGTAAAAGTGTTCGCTCAGCAGGTCCATGCGGTCCGCGCAGTGGCGGAACATGCCCTCGGTCCACGGTCCGACGGCCCCTACCGCGATCACCCGGATGCCGGGGTCCTTGGCCCGCATCGCATCCACGAAGGCGTTGTGTTTCTTGACGTATTCCTCCAACGGCATGTGTCCCAATTGCCAATTGCCGTACATTTCGTTACCGATTCCCCAATACTTGACTTTGTACGGCTCGGGATGGCCGTTTTGCGCCCGCCGTCGGCCCATGGGGGTGTCCGCCGCGCCGTTCACGTACTCCAGCTCCTCCAGGGCCATGGAGAGGTCGCCCAGTCCGGTATTGACCACGACCAGCGGTTCCGTGCCCACGACGCGGCAGAACGTCATGAACTCGTCGATGCCGAAGTCGTTCGGCTCGATCCCTTGCCAGGCCGGATTCTTGCGGACGGGCCGGCGATCGCGATCGCCGATGCCGTCGCGCCAGTCGTAGCCGCTGACGAAGTTTCCGCCCGGCCAGCGATAGATCGGCGCATCCAATTCCTTCAGCAGGGCGATGGTGTCGGCCCGCATCCCGTGGATGTTGTCCGCCGGCATGAGGGAAAGCGTGCCGATCCGCAGCCGTCCCCGACCCCTGGCCGCGATCTCCAGACGTGCATTGTCGGAACCGCCCCGCGGCGAAAAACGGAACTCGACGCGCGTATATTCCGCCTTCAGCTCGGGGATCGTCACGACCTGCCGGGCATCGTCGGCGTCCGCCCAGGCGAGCGAGATTTCGACCGGAGCCGCCTCCGCGTCGCCCGCCAGCCAGGCGTAGCCTACGCATTCTCGGCCCGCGATGACGCCCAATCCGCGCTGCCCGATACCGCAAGGCGTCTCGCCCGTCGCTCGAATCTCCGGCACATGGACGCCCACAAAGGGGTCGCGATCGCTCATCACGACGGCCCCTTGCGGCCCGATCGAATACCAGGGCGACGGCGGATTCCCGACGTCGTAAAAGAACTTTCGGTCCTCGATCATCTCGGCCCAGATGCCGCCGTAAATGCACCGGCCCAAATGCTCGATGAATTGCCCGTAGATATACGGCGATATCGGCGGTCCCGCTTGATTCACATCGACGGCGACTTCAACCGCCTGGTGGGCAGGCTCGGCCGCGAGGCCGCGGTCGGCCGTAAAACCGCCCAGCCACAACAGAAAAAGCACACAGCACAACCGTTTCCGCATGTCATTTCTCCTCTTCGTGTGGGATTTGGTGCAGGATCGGGACGGCACGTGCGTGCCGGCGGTTTGAACGACATCGCCGCGTCACGCCTTCCTCTCCATTGGGGCGGGATTCCGCTGCCACGACCCTTCAGATTGCGGCGGGACTCCGCTGCCGCGACGTTTCAGCGGGAAACCAGAGTATCCACGACCCCGTTCACGTAGCCGACGCTTTCCGCCAACCCCGGCAGCGGATCGTTCTCATCTTTCTCGAACTCGAAGGCCGCCATGCCGGAAAACCGAATCTCGATCAATTTTCGCAGGAATCCCGGCAAATCAATGATCCCTCGCCCCGCTTCGACGCATTTGCCGGCCGGGCCTGCCTGGTCGATATCCTTGAGGTGCACGTCGATCAACCGGTCGGCGAATCGTTCCGCGTCGGCAATCGGGTCGGCGCCAATGCGAACGCTATGCCCGATATCCATGCACAACCCCAACCGTTTGTCGAAGGGCCGGACGCGCTCGTAAACGCTTTCCGGAGTAGGGAATCTCTTGTCGCCCGGGCCGTGATTGTGAATCGCCACCGCAATGCCGGTCTCGCGAATGCGGCGGTCCAACAGCGGCAGCAATTCCGGATCGGGAGAGGCCACGATGACCCGCATCCCCGCCGCCGCGGCATAGTCAAAGGCGTGATTCACGTCGTCTTCGCCGGCCATGTTGATCACGCCGCCGGCATACAGGTCGATGCCCGCGTCGGCGACCTCCTTGCGGACGCGTGCGATCTCCTCCGGCGAGGCCTCCAGCGGCAAATGGAAGGACTTGAGGCAGATGTGCTTCAACCCCACGCGGCGGGTCATCGCCAGGGTCTCGGTCAACGGAAAGGCGCGGAGCGTGTACGAGGCCAGCGCGAGCCGGAAGGGAACCTCGTTCTCGTTCGTTTCCATCGCAGCCGCCACCGAGCCGGGCAGGAGGCCCGGGGCCAAGAGGCCCAAAGCGCCGGACGCGACGAAACCGCGACGTGTAGTCCAGCCGTTACGCATGACAATCTCCCAAGGCACAAACTCTGAACACAAACTTTGAGCACAAACTCTGAACATGCAATAGGCAAGACCGCGAAGGACTCATCCCTTCCAATAAACAGCCGGTTGGGACGGGCTGCGTACGAACCAAAGACAGACACGCCGATCGCGGCGGATCGGTCGCCGCCCGCCCCCCCTCAAAATCACTACATCACTGCGAGTCGGGCATCACCTCCTCTTCCGAGCGCGGAACTCCCCACAGCTCGGCGATCATGCGATACGTCTCCGGATCGTGCCGGCGCAACTCCTCGCGATCGAAGGGGTAAAAGTCGTTTCGCCCGAAAAAGGCCTCCGTGTTTTCGGCGAAGAACTCCATCGGGTCCTTGATGGCATAGGCCCGTTCCGTGTGCCCTTGGACGTGCTTTACCTCATCGTACAACCCCGCTTGCGTTGCCCGCTCCCAGGCCTCGTGAATGCGTCGATTGCCGTACCCGCCGGGCAACACCTGGTCGTGATAGGCGTGGGCGGTTTCGTGCAGCACCATGCACGGCTGAGTCTTGCGCCAGCCCAGGAAGTTTCGGGCATTGGTGATTTCGATCCCCTTGGCCTTATCCGGATTGATACCGTGCGACGCCAGCCACTCCCGGCTGGGGTGATACGCCATTCCGCCGCGAGGATTCGTTTCCAGTTCCGCCCAGATCGTCACCCCGCGGAGTTTTTCCAGGGCTTTCGGAGGGAGGACGCGATCGATCTCCTCAAGCTGCTCGGCTAAGGATTGTTTGACCCGACCCCAAAGCGACTCGTCTTGGTAGAGGCTGGGATGCGCCAAAACGCGCCGCCCGGCCACGAGTTCCTCGTGGTATTGCTCGGTCGGGGTGAATGCCGCTGCGGAAGCGGGGGAATCCCTCGCGGCATCGCCGGCGATCCCCGCTCCCGCAAGCATCCCAATCGATGCCCAGCTTAGTACAAGCAGCCAAGTGGGAGTCCGTGTGGCCCGGCCGATCACAACTTCCATCCTTCGCGATAGGGCTTATTGATCCAAGGATCGGCCTCGGGGCGACCGATGGCTTTCAGGTTTTGCGCGTCCCATTCGATCTTTCCACCGGTCCGGAATGAGACCGTGCCTAAGAGGGCGGCCTCGGTCAGCGGGCCGGAATACTCGAAGCGGCACGTCGTGGTACCGCGTCCCTTACAGGCCTCGATCCATTCCAAATGATGGCCGATGGACGCCGGAATGGTTTGCGGCGGCGGGGTGAGGTCGGCGAATTTATCCTCCGGCCACAAGAGGCGCCTGCCGTAGTCGGCCAAGAGCATGCCTTTTTCGCCCACGAATAGTACGGCGGAGGCCCAATCCGGCAGGCCGGCCTCGGCTTGCAGCGGGGGACGCTTGCCGCCGTCGTACCATGTCAGCTTGACGGGCGGGAGATCGCCGCGAGCCGGGAACTCGTAACGCACGATCAGCCACGGCGGGGTCGCCTCGGGGTGCGGCGGCGGGCCTTCCGCTTCCACCGTCAGCGGGTAGCGGAGGTCCAACGCCCAAAAGGCGAGATCGCAATAGTGGCAGAAGAAATCCCCCAGCCCGCCGTTGCCGAAATCCTTCCAGCCCCGCCAGCGGCCCGGCAGATACGTCGGATGGTACGGACGGTACGGGGCGGGCCCCAACCACAAATCCCAATCCAAGTAATCGGGAACAGGCGGAGTTTCGGTCGGACGATCTCCCGCGCTGTAGCTGGCGGCCGACCACACGTGCACCTCGGAGATCGGGCCGATCACGCCGGCCTGGACCAGCTCCACCACCCGGCGATAGTTGTCGCCCGCATGGATTTGCGTGCCCAATTGCGTCGCCAAGCGGTTTTTGACGGCCAATTCCGTGAGGACCCGGCTTTCGTACACGCAATGCGTGAGCGGCTTTTCGCAGTAGCAATGCTTGCCCAGGCTCATGGCGGCCGCGGCGGGCGGGGCGTGGGTATGATCCGGCGTGCTCACGACCACGGCGTCGATCCCGTTCGCCATCTCATCCAGCATCCGGCGGAAATCGCGATACAGCTTGGCCTGCGGATGGTTCTTGGCCGCCGCCGCCAAGTAATTCGCGTCCACGTCGCACAACGCCACGATGTTTTCCGAGGACACGCCCGCCAGGTTGGCCGCCCCTCGGTTCGCCACGCCGACGACGGCGACATCCAGTTTTTCGTTGGGCGATTCGGCCCACGACGGCCGCACCCAACAGGCGCCGACGGCCGCGGCGCTCGTCCCGAGAAAGCTTCTCCGTGAGAACTTGTGGCGTTGCATGGGAATCTCCTCATAGGACCGGCGGAAGGTGCAAGCCGGCGACCGAAACGAGAGGTCGGCCGGCTTGCGGAAGGACTCACGAATTCGAACGCAAGCATAATCCGCGCGGTCGCGACATACAAGCACTTCCCCTGAAAGGAAAGCGCGATTGCCGCACCGTGCCCGAACCCGTCGCCACGGCGCGGGGGGAGGAATATCGCCTCGCGCCCGCGTCACGCGGCCCAACGATTCCCCATCGCCGTCGGCCGCCCGGTCCCGATCCGCGTCAGTCGGCCGGCTCCAACACGACCTCATCCAGGCCGAACATGTAGGCCTTGACCGCCGCCTCGTTGGCGCCGACGATTTCAACCTTCAGCGTGTTTTCCCCCTCCTTCAAGTCGAACACGCCGAGGGGGATGACGTCCGTGCGGATCACCTCCGGATTGTACAGATCGATGGGATCACCGGCCTTTTGGCCGTTGACGTACAACTGCACGATGCCGTAATCGCGGGCCTTGGTCAGGATCACGCCGACCTTGTGCTTTCCGCCGCGATCGGCGTTGAAAGCGACCTCGAGGACCTGGCCGGGACGGGCGTCGGTCCACCAAAGGTGATCGCCACGGCTCCACTTGCCCGCCCCGAAATGCCGCAGGTCCTGGGTCTGGACGTTGCCCATCGGTTCATTCAAGACGCGAAATCCCCCCGCCGTCACGGGACGCTTGACGTAATAGCCGTGGCGCTGTTCGACGGGAACCGGGGCATACGGGTCCTCGCCCTCGCCGTCCAAATACCAGCAGACCGTGACCGCGTATTCCGTCCCCTTTTCCTCGGTCTTGAAATACTTCTCGATATAACCGTCGAAGGCCGTGTGGAACGGAATGTTGTCGACCAAGTGCCAACGGTAGACCGACTGGTGCCCTTTGTTGTTCTCCGTCATGGTCTGGCCGTGGTAGGGACGCTGGAAAAGATGGGGATCGCACCAGGCGTAGCCGAAATAATCCTCGGAGCCGGTGCCGAACGTGGAGGGATACTTCTCGCCGTCCACGAAGAACTTCTCGTCACCCTCGCCCCACCAGCCGCCGACGGGATTCCAGACGTGCAACATCACGCCCAGAAAACGGCCGCGTCCTCCGGTTCGCAAGAGCGACCAATCGGGCCAACGATCGGCCGGCACCTCGAACGTATCGCGGTGCCATTTGCAATGGAAGTAGCCGAGGTTTTCGAACGACTCCAACGGCATGCTGACGATTTCGTAGTCGATCGTCCGGGCTTTGTCATCTTCGTTGCAGACCTCGATCTTGGCGCTGCGGGCGAAGGGCATGTACCAGTAGGCATACCCGCCCTCTTCCGTCATTCCGGTGAGAAAACCCTTGTAGTAATTGATTCCCGGGGCCGTGCCGAAGAAGTCTCCCACGGGACACCACACGGCAGGTTTCGCTTGCCCGTCCCACGTTATATTCAGGGTCACCCGCCGCATGGCCGCCATCTGATCTTCGCGATCCTCGCTGGTGGAAACCTTCCCCTTGATCGCGACGATCGCGCGGGGGCCGCTCAGCTCGAGCGACTGCCGCTCGCCGGGCGCTAACACCAATCGGCCGCCGTTCGCCTCCAATTCCTTTCCCGCATAAACGGGCGGCAATTCTCCCATCTTCTCCTCGAAGAAACGGTGAACCTTACCCAGCAACTCCGCATGTTGAGCAACGAGGGCCGGGCTGAACGTCGGCACCGTGGTGCCCGTGGGATAGGTACGATACACGAACTGGTAATACGCCCCCCAACCTTTCTCGGCCACGACTTTGCAGGACTTTTGATAGGGGATGGGCAGATAGAGGTTTTGCCCCCGGCAACCGAATTTCTCCAAGGCATAGGAAAGCTCGGGGAAATTGAAGGGGGCCGTGTCGCCCGAAAAATACTGCTTGAACGGCAGATCCACGACCGGCTCGTCGCTGCCGTCCAAATAGATTTTGACGCGACCGTCCTGGGGCAAGGCGGACCAGATCCGCCAGATGCAGCCCGGCCCCTCCATTTCGGCCATCACTTGAAGGCCGTTCTCCTCGCGGATAATCCCGCCGCCGTCGCCGTTGGCATCCCAATTCACGTACTTCCCCGTCGCTTCGTCATAGCGACTGGCACGGTCCCAACTCGACCATTGCTTGCAGAATTCACCGTCGGCAGGCAAGACCGCCGGCACGCGCGGGTCGACCATCTGCATCACAAGGTCGCCGTAGGTGTAGGACGCGGTTTGCGCCCAAACCGGCCCCGCCGCCAACACCGCCGCCAAGACTCCGAACACCATAGTGGCTCTCATAGCAGGCTCCTAAAGTAAGTCTCGATCTTCGGCGCAACTCCATCAAAAACAGACATTGCCAAACTCGCCTCGCCCAACAATCGCTTGCAACTCGCCGCAGCCCCCGCCGGGCATCTCCGAATGCCGATCGCGTTTCGTCAAGTCGCGTCCTTCAACTTACCGCACCAGTTACCACCCCAGGCCGCCTACGCGAGAGTTACCTCCAGCGTCTCTCCCGCCTGAAGCGTCACCTCCTGCCCCAAGGTAATGAGAACGCGATTGCCGTTACGATCGACGGTAGCGGGCAGCTCGGCGACCGCGTCACCGCTTCGCTTTCGCACGGCCGCCGACATCGGCGTCTCGGCCGGGGTCTCCAGCGCCAAGGATTTCAAGCGGAGCCTTCCCCACAGGACCGTCACAGCGTTGTCCTGGCGTCCCTCCGCGCGGTCTTGTTGAATCGTGCCCCAACCTTCGGCGGCGGTAAACGGGGCACGAAAACGCTCGGGAGTCAATTTGGGCGCGAACCCCAAATAGCCTTTCGGCCCGTGGTATTCGAAACCGCAGAGCGCCAAGAATACCCCGTACGATGCCATGCCGCGGGCGTAATGGTCGCCGCATTCGACCTCGTTCCAAGGATTGTGGCTCGAGGGATGGTACCGCTCATGCACGCCGCGGCAAATGGCCAGGGCCTCGGTCAGCATGCCGTCCCAGACCATGTTGCCCGCCACCTGGTACTCGATCCCCGTCCAGATCTCGTCGCGATAGAGGACGCTGTCCGGCCCCAGGTGCTTCGATTTCGGCCAGGTGCATGTGAAGAGGCCGGCTTGGCCGGGCCGAGCGAACCAGCGCTGCGGGGGATGGGCCTGGTTTTGCGGACCCACGTCCGGCGCCCAGTTGTACGTCCAAATCGCCTTCAAGGCCGAGCGTACCGCCTGCGGCGGATAAATGTGCCCCAAAGCGACCTGGTGCGCCCAACCCTGCCCGAACAGTTGGTCCGACAGGCAGCCGTCGGCGTACTGGTGCTTGGGATGCTTTTCCAGATCGACTCTCTGGATGAAGTATTCACCATTGAACAGATCCCGCATGGCGGCCTCGCGTCCCGCTTCGTACACACGGCGGCACCTCTCGGCGAAGGCCTGATCCCCCATTTCCTTGGCCATCTCCTCGGCCGCGCGACACGCCGCCAAATAGAGCGACCCGATCATCGTATTCGGGCCGAAGAAGTTGATGTCGTACGTGTTGTGCTGCTCGCCTTCGATCAAACCGTCGTCGTTGCCGTCTTGCTCGAACAGGAACTCCAAGCACTTCTTGATCCGCGGCCAATTATTCGCCAGAAACGCGGAGTCGGCGGAGCATTGGTGCTCGCGATAGGCCTTCAGCACCGTGCCGCCTTGCGAGTCGCCGGCCCACATCGCCCATCCCTCGCCGCGGAATCGCACAGCGCCCGTCTTTTCGTCGAAACCGGCCTGGGGGTTGAAATCCTGCATCTCCCGGACCGAGCGTTCCAGACGCGGAAACAAGCGGGCCATGGTGTGCTCGTAATTCCACACATGGGCACACGTACCGTGACAGCATCCCACTCCCTCCCAGGCCCAAAAACGCCCGTTGGCCCACCACTGGCAAGTCCCGGTAGCCAACGTGGAGGCGGTGGAGAGCAAGCGATCCATCAGCCACCGGGGCAGGGTGCTCGTCTCGTACCAAATCTCGTGCCATTTCAACGTTTCCTCTTTCAACCGCTCAAGATCGGTCTCGAGATAATCGCACACGGCGTCGGCGTCGGGAAATCGCACGGCGTAGTAGTTCCCGCGCTCGGGACGATGCGGAAAATGCCACGTCACGGCGAAGGTCAATTGCGCCGTTTCCCCCGGCCGAAGCTGTAGCCGGTAGGCGAGGCCGCCGACCTGCTTTTCGCTCAGCGGTGCCTCGCCGGACAAGATGCCGGCTCCCTGGGGTAAAGCGTCGGCCTCGAGCAAGCTGGGGAGCGGATCGGCTTGGCCCGGCCATATCGCGCCCAAGACCTCGGCCTCGGCGGGGCGCCCCTCGACGGAGGCCTCGATCGCCGCCAGCGCCATGGTGCCGAAGTCCGGCTGCTTCTCCAGCGGACCGCCCGGCGCGGATCGCGGGTCGTCGCGAAGCTCGATCTGATCGATGTTGATATGTCCCCAGCCGCCCGACTCACGGTCCACGATCTCGATTTGGGCGGTCTTGCCTTCGAATTCGCGGACATCCCAGTTTTGCCACTCCAGCTTCTCTTGATTACGCCCGACCGCCGTGCGAACGACTCGGCCGTCCACCAGGAGGTTGATGCACGTCCTGTCCGCGTGGTTTCCGCCGCCGATGAGGAAGCTGATGAAGCGCCGGTCCACGGTAAACGGCGGCGAAACGAGCCTCCCGTGGGGTTGATCTCCGCCGAGGAAGGAGTTCACCAGCCCTTCTCCGGAGAAGCCGGCGACCTCCTGCTGGTTGGGCAGCGTACCTTTGGCCGGCCCCGAGCCGAAGGCTTCTCCCTCCGCCGTCCACTCGCCGTAGTCGGTCCCTTCGAAGTCGGCCAGGACCCGCGGCTCGCGGAGTCCGGCGGGCGGCGGCGCGGTTTCGACGCTGAAGCGGATTCGGCCCCCGGTCCCGTCCCGCCGGCATTCGGCCTTGCGCTTGCCGAAAAACCATGCCGTGGAGTGGCAGGCGACGGCATTCTCCAACCACCCGCCCAGCGTCAATTCGATCGCACCGCCCGACACGTTTTCGACCGTGTAGGTCAGCAGCGTCGCCGGGAGCGCGGAATCCTCTTCGTTGAGCGGAATGAAGGGCGAAAAGGCCTGCAACGTCACGTTGACAGGCAAGGCCGAGTCCGGGTACTCCACCCATGCCGCCGGGTATTCGCCGTTGAAGCGAACGCCGGGAAAGCCGGTGCGATCCAGCGGACGCCGCCATGTCGTGTCGCCTTGTCGCACGGCCAGCGCGAAACCTTGCAGAACGGGATAATTCGGGGCGGGATTTTTTTGATAATTGTCCGCGCCCCAGCCGCTGAACGCCGTCTTATTGAAAATATCCCAATGCGTCAGCCGCCCGTCCCCGGAGAGATAGAGCTGGCCTGCGCAGATTCCCCCCACCGGCATGGCGATCTTATCCAAATCGCCGCCGGAGTACCACGTCCGCTCGCCGCGTTCGAACAGCCGCGCGATCCATTCCGGTTGCAGCTTCTTGTCGGCGGGCACGAAGTGGTCGGCGGTATCACTCGGCTCGAAGGGCCCGGCAACGGCCCAGCGCGGCGTGCCGGAGAGGATCGCCGCGGCCGCCCCGGCTTGAAGTCCGCGCTCCAGAAATCCTCGCCGCGTGACGATCCCGCCGCAACCGCCCGTCTTGGAATCGCAGCAACCCTGTGAATCCCGCGACGGCGATGCGGTTACTTGGGGGAGAATCGGCTTCGGTGTGGGCATGGCTGGTTTGTCCGGGAAAAATCTGAAAGGGAAAGACAACGATCGCATGGAATCGCAACAGCGTAGTCGAGTCGCCTGCCGGCAAGCCGGGCCGGAGAGGAACCGCTACGCGCCGGCGTCGGCCGTTGCCGCCCCGCCGACGTCGGCCGTTGCCGGCCGTATCCACCCTGCCGACGTCGGCAGGTGCCGGCGGTCCGTCCGCGACTCTCCGGGCTTGGATAGGCGAAATTGTAAAACCTCGCTCTGCGGTTCTCAAGCGATCGGGGGTAAAAGTTCGCAAGCGATGGGGGGAAAGGTTCTCGAGCGGTCGAGGGTAAAGGTTCTCGAGCGACCGAGAGTAAAATAGGTCAGGCTTGGCCGTAGTCCGGCCCGCCTTGTAGACTGAGATCCTTCGCCCGACAGGACGCGAGGAATCGGCTGATTCGCTGCCACAGCCCCGCCTTGTAGTCCGAGATTCTTTGCCGTACAGTCCCGTTTCGTGAGGGAGTTTCGCGACTGACAGGCAGACGGCGGAGAGGACATTGATAACGGGCCCGTAGCTCAGCGGTGAGAGCAGGGGACTCATAATCCCTTGGTCGGGGGTTCGAATCCCTCCGGGCCTACTGAAAGGGTTTTGCCCTAATGTGACGCTTCGGACCACGATTCGCCTAATACTACAGCGCCGGCTCGCCCGGCAATGCTCAATCGCGGTATTTCGGGAAAGCAATCTCGCGGAATCTGAGAAACCTGGAGAATCAGAATCAGCAAGCCGGCGCTGTAGTATTAGGCCGTTCCCGGGGCGGGTTTTCCACCAAGGTGCACGTGCTCTGCGACCCGGGAGGGGCATCGTTTGGAGGTCGTGGTCTCGGGGGGCAAGTCCACGAATCGCAAATGCTCCGGCCGCTGCTTGCAAAGACGGAGAGAGGGTTGCCGGATGAGAAAGGGGAACTGGGAGCTTGGCCCTTGGCGCTGTGCGGCGACAAGAGTTATCGCGCCGATTGGATCGATGCTTTGCTGGAGGAGCTGGATATTCGGCCGGTGATTCCGGGGAAGGCGAACGAGCGCCGCGAGCGGCCGACCCGTTATTTCCGGAACGCGCTCTATCGCCTGCGGAATGCGGTCGAACGGATGGTGGGTTGGCTCAAGGAATCCCGCCGGGTTTGTACTCGCTATGAGAAGTTACCCACTCTCATTCTGGGCACGATCTATCTCACCATGATCTATCTCGATGATCTATCTCGCATGCATGGATCCTCACATGCATGGCTCGATACCTGAAACTTCTACCCCGAGCCCGGTTTTCAGACAGAGCGTAATTTGAAGACAAGCTCTCAGAGACGTTCTCTCTTATCCATCCCGGCCGGCTACAAGCGCCGCTGTGAGCAGTCGGACTTCCCCGGCGAGACCGTCCGCGTGCTCAAGGGCAACGAGGCCCGCCAATCCGGCGAACACCGCACCCGCCGCCCGGTCCTGGAGGTCTGGGACCGGCTGAGGTGAATGGAGCCCGAGCGCTCACGAGTTCGAACAGGGGTAACCGTTCACGCGATGGAGCCTGATCGTTTACGGAGGCGAGCGACACGTTTGCACCCCGTGAGTTGGGTGGCACGGTGAGGCGGGTGGCACGTCCCTGAGATCCGTCAGGACCGAAGGGCGTGGCAGACTCCGCGAGCACGCCGACCACGCCCATCGCTTCGCTCTGGGCGTGCCACCCTACGCGCCGTCGTGCAAGCCGGCGGACGCGGCGGACCTGGCGGAGGATCTGTGGGCCGGACAGGCAGGGACGACGGCGCGGCGGCCGGCAACGCTTTTGGCAACAACGGCCCCCACGCGAGCGTTTCCGCCTTCCCTCCGATGCG
>JAAZNR010000497.1 GCA_012798155.1 Thermogutta sp.
CGACCACCAACATCATCACCCACATCGCGTGTTTCATTTCCGGCGATTCCTTTCCGATTGCAATCCGATTTCAATCCGCGGCCTCGCGTGGAGGGCGACTCGCGATAACGGTCGGTCTTTTCCCGGCAATCCACGGCAGGCGCGGGGACCCACTCCCTTCGGACGATGGAGGTACCCAAATGCCATACCCCGGGGCGTGCCTACCTTGGCACCCGCTCGCGGCAGCGTCCCGCATTAGGCTCCGCGGCCCGTTCCCTTAATTTTCACATCGGCCTCACGCCCCGAATAGTCCAGAAAATCGCTACGCCCCCTAAAACGGCACTTTCGGCCGGATTCACCTCGGGCTGACGGCCGAGGCTCCGGGGTGCGTTTACCTCGATCCCTAGCCACCTCCAGCTTACGCTGGAGGCTCTAAGATTTGTTTGCGTTAGGTGTTCGGAGCCGCCGGCGTAAGCCGGCGGTGGCTGCGCACGTGCGGGACTGCGGCTACTTCTCGGGCACGATCGGCACATCCGCCACGCGGAGCCTGATCTCGTCCGAGTTCGCACGCAGTTCCGGCGCGTACATCCCGTAACCCCGGGTAGGCAGGGCCGAAAACTTGCCGGGGATTTCCGCTCGCATCCGGTAGGCCACGCTGTGCGTGCCGCGAGCGAGGGTCCGGCAGAAGAAGACCGTGCGATTGTCGCGGAACTCGACGTAGGCCCCCAAGGCGTTCCGCGTGTAGCCCGACCGCAGGTCCACCGGTTCGAAGCCCGCCGGTTTCATGTCCTCGAAGACCAGGTACTCGTAATCGTTCTTGCTTTCCAGTACAAGCTCGATCTCGACCAGTTCTCCGGAGCGGACCTCGGCCAGGTCGGCCAGCTCTTCGCGTCGGTACTTTTCGACCCTTTGATCGATGACCTGCCCGCGGGAACCGGCGACCTGGGCCGTCGCCTCGACGGGGACCAAGCGGAAGTAGCGCCGCGCGACCTCGATCTCCAGGCCGGCCGCCGGGATGAACTCCTCCAGGGAGAAGTAGCTGAGGTAGGCGTTGATATAGAGCGGCCCGCCGCCGCGACGCCGCACCTCGACCGCGTGATCGCCCTCCTTCAGCTCCTCGCCGAGCAGGAGCACGCTGTTATCGAAGGCGAACAGGTTCTGCGGCGTGATTTCCACGGCCTTGTGGAGTTCGCCGTCCACGTAAACCTCGACAGTCATCTCGGGCCGGGCCTCGCCCGACGCCCGGATGTAGTCGGCGAAGGCCTCCACCACGAGGGCGGTGTCGCGCGTGGAGTTCCAATACGTGGCGTGCTTGCGATTATTGAGCAGGTACTTCACCAGCCGCGGGGCAAGCTCTCCCTTAGGCTCGGTGCGGGTCAGCAACTTGAGGTAGCAGGCCATGGCCTCGATCTCGCTGCCATACCAATACCACCAGCTCCATTGACCCATATCCAGCCACGCGGTCTGGTTTTCGTCATCCTGACGGACGTACTGGCGGATGTTCCGCAGCACCATGTCGAGCTTTTCTCGGTCGCCCTCCTTTTCCAAAGCCAGGCCGAACATCGCCAGGGCGTACACCGAGAGGTTCAATCGGTCGCGATAGAGGAATCGCTTCATCTCGGGGTCGCCCTGGCCGGCGTCCGCCAGGACCATGTACACGAAGGCGTCGAGATTGTCGGCGGAGGCCTTGCGGGGCACGTCCTTGAGGTCCTTTTCGTGGTTTTGCAGGAGGACGATTTGCCTTTGCCGGTAGGCCTTGAGCCATTCCACGCCGCGTTCCAGCACGCCGGGGACGATCGCCACGTCGTTTTGCCGGGCGATTTGCAACCCGTGGACCACGACCGCCGTGGTGTGCGGGGAAGAGAATTCACCCCAGCCGGAGAACCAGCCCCAACCGCCGTCGGAGAGCTGCATCTCGGTGAGGCGTTCGACGCCGTCCTTGACGATGCGGGCGAGTTCGGCCTGGTCGAAGACCGGCTCGCGCTCGAACCGCTTCCATTGGGCGGCCCGTTGCGAGGCATCGCCCAACTCCTGCGCATTGAGGTTCGTCCGCTTTTGGCGGATTTGGTCCAGGTCCAAGCCCAGATCGATGAGCACCTTTTGGGTGATCGCGGCGGGCAGGAAGCGGTTGAGCGTCTGCTCGGTGCAGCCGTAGGGATAGTCGATGAGGTAGGGCAGGGCATCGACCATGGCCCCCGCCAAGGTGGGCGAAAAGCGGATTTCCAGCCTGGCGGACTCCGGTCGGCGCTCGGCCGGGACGTGGGCCGTGAACTGCCACGAGTCCTTGTCCGGCCGAATCCAGCCCGAGAACGGCACCATCTTCTCCATGCCGTGAACGTAGCAGGGGAACCGCATTTCCATGGCGTCCGACTCTTCGTCGGTGAGGGCGGCCATGCGGACCAGGGCTTCGCCCTCGGCGGTGACGCGGACCCGCCAATCCACGCGGGCCTCGCCGCCGGCCGGAATCTCCACCTTGCGAACCTGCTCGTCGAGGGCCTCCAGGGTGCCGCCTTCCAATTGCAGGCGGACCTCCACGGACTTGGCCGACTTGAGATAGTTGTGCACGTTGGCGGAGAGCACGACCTCATCGGTTTGCACGAAGAACCGCGGGGCCTGGAGGCGGAGGATGAGGTTTTTGCGGGTCACCACGTCGGCGGCGGCCTCGCCCAC